>CAZXJG010000072.1:6603-14720 GCA_964640985.1 uncultured Melioribacteraceae bacterium
CTTTAGAATTATTCACAGCAAACTATCGGATAAGCCCACTGAGGATGAAAAAGGCAGAGGTGTTGCAACTTCCGTAAGTTTTGATATCGCTACTATGTGGCGTCCTCAAAAATTGACGCTGCCATTAATAGGAGATTTTTCAGATAGACTTAGTATCGGCGTAAATATAAGTAATATCGGTCCTAAAATTGCTTACATAGACCAAGCACAGGCAGATCCTATCCCAACTAATTTCCGGTTAGGTTTTGCAGTACAATTATTTCAAAATGACTTTAACTCACTTACTTATACCCTCGATTTGAGTAAACTTCTAATAGACAGAAGTCATAGAAATGATACTACCGGCACTTACATAAAAAAACCGTTTTACGAAACTATTTTTACTTCATGGGTCGACCAACCGTTTAAAAGCGAACTAAGAGAATTCGTTACATCAATGGGGCTTGAGTATTGGTACGGTCAACCGGGAGATTTCCGGTTTGCTATCCGCGGCGGATTTTTCTACGAAGATCCTTCGTATGGGAATAGGAAATTCATTACTCTTGGCGCCGGGTTTAGATGGAATAAATACGGCTTTGATTTTAGTTATATCACAACAAGTGTTTTCAAAGGCGGTGAAAATCAACCTCTTTCCGATACTATGAGATTTACTTTATCAATTGATTGGGGTAATCAAATTGTTCAAGCAAAAGGATTTCCATCCGGAATATAATCTAATATGAAAAATTTTATTCTTTCCATCGCTATTTTCATTTTTGGGGCGGGTAGTTTATCCGCCCAATCATTTACTTCTAATTTAAATCCTTATCCTGCAAGTACACCTTTATCTATTAATAGAAATGATACTATAAAAATTCTCGCTGTAATGGTGGAATTTGCTAAAGATAACGATAATACAACTGTTGGGAACGGTAAATTCGGCTCAATTTATTCAAAAAATTACGGTAACACAATTATTGATCCTCTTCCTCATAATAGAAGTTATTTTGAAAATCATCTTCAATTTGCTGTAAACTATTTTCAAAAAGTTTCCAAAGGCAAGGTGAACTTGTCTTATTATGTTATTCCGGATGTAATAATATTACCTAAAATTATGCGTGATTATTCCCCGCCGATAAACTCAAACGATCTTTCTAATTTGGGTACTTTTTCCAAAGATGTTTGGCAATATGCTGCTCAAGCTTATCCCTCTTTTAAATTTGATCAATATAATGTTTTCCTAATATTCCACGCCGGTGTAGGCAGGGATATCAATGTACCCGGAAGTCTTGGAATTGAGCGTGATTTGCCTTCCGTTTATTTAAGTTTCAAAGCTTTGAAAAATATTTTCGGTAATAATTTTAAAGGGTTTCCCGCTGATAATAATTTTTTTATTACCAACAGTATTATACTTCCTGAAACCGAATCGAGGGAAATTTCTCAAATTATAGGCGGTTCTTCTTTGCTTCAATTGTCTATAAACGGACTTATTGCCGCTAATATCGCAAGCTATTTAGGACTGCCGGATCTTTATAACACCGAAACAGGTACCAGTGCTATAGGACGCTTCGGTTTGATGGATGGACAGGGAATATTTGCCTACAGCGGATTGTTTCCGCCTGAACCTTCACCTTGGTCTAAAATTTATTTGGGATGGGTAAAACCTAAAATAATTAATTCGGGTACTCATTTTGTTAATCTAATTACCAATCTGGCAGCTGAAGGAAATGATACTACAATTTTAAAAGTACCTATAAACTCCACCGAATATTTTCTTGTGGAAAATAGACAGCGGGATGCTTATAAAAACGGTTCTAAACTTACTATTGTTTTAAATGGAAAAACCATTGTAAAAACCTTCAAGAAAGATCAAAACGGTTATCAAAGTTTTTCTGCAGATTCGGTTAAAGGTGTTGTAACTAACGTTGACGAATTTGACTGGGCATTACCCGGAAGCGGAATTTTAATTTGGCATATCGATGAATCCGTAATTAAAAATAAGATTGCAGAAAATAAAATTAATACCGATAAAAATAGACGCGGTGTTGATGTGGTAGAAGCCGACGGCATTCAAGATATTGGTGAAAAATTTACCGATATTTTCGGCAATGTTATAATTGGAGAAGGAACTAAAAATGACTTTTGGTTTGCTTCTAATAATGCAAAATTATATAAAAATATATTTAACCCAACTACAATACCAAATACCGATGCCAATAACGGAAGTAGTAGTTTAATTTCTTTTTCTAATTTCTCCGGTAATTCCAATAAAATGAATTTCAAACTTTCGTTTGGAGAAAAAAGTGTTAAGCTACTTAGTTCTTTCCATTTGCTTTTAAATAAAAGCATTACTTCATATACTCTATTATCAACTCCAAATTCATATTTTTATTATATAATGGACGGCAGCAGTTTAATAAAATTAGACGGTAACGGTCAAAAGATAACCGCAGTGGATAGTTTCAGTTCGGTTAAACCTGCAGCTTTTTTCTATTCGGGTAATGAATATATTGTAGGGGCATTAAATAAAAAATTAAACGTTTATTCAAATAACGGAATAAGTTCAATTACGTTAAATTCGATTATTACTTCGCAGCCTATAATTAGATACAACAATAATCTCGGTAAAATTGAGATCATTGTAGGAACAAACTCCGGTGATCTGCATTTTCTAACGGTAAATCCCACGCCATCTTTATCAATTACTTCAAACAAAATTTTGTCTTATCCAAATAAAGGTGCAATTAAACAGATAAATTTCGATAATAATTTTTACACTTTGACATTCAAAAATTCATTTCAAGATGCAAATAATAATTTAACTCAATTGCCCGATTCCTTATTTCAATCGATTTTATCTAAAAATAAAAACGGTGAATATTTATCTGTTGTGCTTACAAATAATAATCATTTCTATATAATTAAAAAAGGTGTTGTCGTTTCGGATTTTAAAATAAACACATCTAACAAAATTGAAATGTTTTCGCTCGCCAATTTAAAATCGGACGGACAAAATTACATTACTTTCTGTAACGGCAATTATCTTGATGCGGTAAATTACGAAGGAATTGAAGCTGATAATTTTCCGTTTAAAAATCCGGATAATTTAAATTTTACCGGACTTCCGTTAGTTATTTCATTAAAAGCGCAGTCAACGGCTTCTATTATAGCCTATGACGAAGGTGGGAATATATTTGCCATAGACGGTTTAACCGGGAAACAAATTGCCCCGTTTCCAATATCGGCAGGCACAAAAATTTATATTTCTCCAATAATTTCTTCCGCTGCAAACATATCAAGCTCACAAAATAATACAAATATTTTAACGGTAATAGATAAAGATAACGACTTATTTACTTGGTCGCTGTCAAATACGGACTCCAGTAATATTTATTGGGGCGGTTTGTTTGGGGATGCGCAAAATTTTGCATTTGTACCGGGACCTAAATCAATAAGCGTAGTTAAAACATTTATGCCCGGCTCTAAAGTTTATAATTGGCCCAATCCGGTTTATGGTAACGAAACCCATATCAGATATTATGTTTCGGAAGATTCGAAAATTACTATTAAAATTTTTGATTTAGCCGGCGATAAAGTGGACGAATTAAACAGCAACGCTGTCGGCGGAATGAATAATGAAACTATTTGGAATGTAGCAAATATTCAAAGCGGGGTTTATTTTGCCGATATTGAAGCAAACGGCATTACCGGCAAAAAAGAAAATAAAATAATTAAGATTGTTATAATAAAATAAAACAATGCGAACGGGGGAAAATACTGTTACTGCGATTCCGATTTTCCGGGAAAAGCAATCTCTTTTATCCTGTAGATTGCCTGCCTACGAGCTTCGTCCTATTGTTCTCGCACTGTTAATAAAGAATCATTCAATTTAGATAAAAATTAAATTTAGGTTATTTACAGAAGTTAGATATGAAACGACTTACAATTACAATATTCTGCATTTTATTTTATTCACAATTGGTTTTTGCTCAATGGAATGAATACCATCCCGAATATAACTGGTACACAATTAAAGGTAAACATGTTGTAGTTCATTATAACGAAGGTGCTGAACGTACGGCAAAAGTAGTTGCGAAAATTGCAGATGAAGTTTGGGGACCAATTACATCGTTATATCATTACAATCCTGGTATAGTTCACTTTGTTATTAAAGATATAGACGATTATGCTAATGGTGCAACGTATTATTTTAACAATAAAATTGAAATATGGGCATCGGCACTCGATTTTGATTTACGGGGTTCTCACAATTGGTTACGGAATGTAATATCACACGAGTTTACACACATGGTAGAAATACAAGCGGCAATGAAAATAACCAAGAGTATACCTGCGGTTTATCTCCAATTTTTAAATTATGAAAATAAAAGACGTCCCGATATACTTTACGGCTATCCTAACTTTATTGCATCTTATCCGGTTGCTAATGTAAATATCCCGGCCTGGTTTGCCGAAGGGACTGCTCAATATCAGAGAAAAGAATTTAATTACGATAATTGGGATACACACCGTGATATGATTTTACGTACGCGTGCATTAAAAAATAAACTGCTTACATGGAATCAAATGGGGATATTTGACAAAACGAGTCTCGGTAACGAATCCGTTTATAACGCCGGCTTTGCCCTGGTGCGATATATCTCTCAAAAATATGGAGAAGATGAACTCCGGAAAATTACTTATAAACTCGGTAAATTAACTAATTTTACTATCGATGCAGCTTTTGAAGATGCCCTTGGTAAAAGCGGAATTCAAATTTATAATCAATGGAGCAGCTTCGTTAAAAAAGATTACAAAAGAAGAAGTAAAGCGGTTGAAAGTAATTTGATTAAAGGTAAAATTATTGCTTCGGAAGGGTTCGGTAATTTTTATCCGGTTTTTTCATCAGATAGTTCAAAAGTGTTTTATATTTCAAATAAATCGCAAGATTATTTCGCCCTTTCGGGAATTTATGAACATAATCTTAAAACAGGCGCCGATAAACAAATTTTAAGCGGTGTGCGATCATCAATCGGCTTGGTGCCCGGTCAACACAAAATTATTTATTCAAAATTAAGTGATGATAACCCCGGGTGGGTTGATATACACGATATTTACCAATATGATTTGAAAACCAAACAAGAGAAAAGGTTAACTTTCGGTTTGCGGGCAAATAATCCGTCGGTGTCCCACGATGGTAAAAAGATTGTATTTCTTTATCAAAAAGACGGAACTACTAATTTAGGTTTAATCGATATAAACGGTAAACATTTTAAAAGACTTACATTTTTTGAAAACGGCGAGCAAGTTTATAATCCTAAGTTTTCGGAAGATGATTCCTATATTGTATTCGGATATTCATATCGTAACGGTAGAGATATTGCTGCAGTAGATACAAACGCAGCAAATTTTCGTTATTTAATTAAAAACAAACACGATGAACGCGACCCGTTTATAAAAAACGGTAAACTTTATTATGCCTGCGATAAAACCGGAATATTTAATTTATACTCTTATAATTTTACTACAAAAAAAATTAGACAATTGACCAATGTTATCGGCAGCGCTTTTATGCCGAATGTACGAAATGACGGCACTATCGTTTATGCAGGTTATATCGAATCGGGTTATAAAATTTTTGAAATTACTTCTGATAGACAATCTGAAGTTGACCCGGCAAAAAAATATATTTGGACTAACGACCCGCCGTTGGGCAAAGATAAACCCAATGGCGATATAAATAAATTTAATATTGCCGCTTTAAGAAATTATAACGACAAAATAGTACCCGACTATAAACCTGAAAAATATACCGATACATTTACAAAAATGTCGTTTTTCCCTTTTATACGGTACGATAATTATAATACATCCAATTCGGGAATTGATAAAATTAAACCGGGTTTGTATTTATCTTCGAGCGATATGCTGAATAAATATTCTCTTTTTGCCGGAGGCGATGTAAATAGAAGAATGGAGTATGATTTATTCTTGACATTAAACTACAACGATAAATTGCCTCTTTTATATGGTTTAGGATTAAAACCGGATTTATCGTTAGAACTTTACAGTGTCAGCAGAAAAGCCAATGTCGACCTTGTTTTCGATTCCACCGCCGCCGGCTACAGAGTTCCTACTGATGTTACATACAACCTTTTTGAAGTTGATTTGGCAGCAAAGCAAAGAATATTCAACAGATGGAACAATTTAGAATTCCGCTTTACTTTTAGCCGTTACACGGCAGCTTTAGGCAGCTTTATATTCCCTCATACCGCAATATTATATCCGAGTACAAGTAACGAATATTTTATCGGAAGAAATATTCAATTAAAATATTCATACCGGCGCATACACCCTTCTGTAGATATGGATATTAATCCTGTGGGACGTAAAGTTGAAATAAAATATGATTACGAATTCAATAAATATAATCCTGATGGTCAATACACAATAAATAACGGTATGCTGGTTCCTGTTTATCAAGCTTATAATTTTTCAAAATTTGAATTAAATTTGGAACAGGCTTTCCCGGTGGGGAATGATCAAACATTAACCGCTAAGTTAAGAGCCGGAGCAATTTTAGGTCCTACTGTCCCGGATTTTTTCGATTTTTATTTAGGCGGTCTTATCGGTATGAAAAGCTATCCGTTTTATGCCGTCAGCGGTAATAGAATAGGATGGCTTAATTTGACTTACCGCTTTCCCATTTGGCGGAATATTGATGCACGAATTGGACAGTTATACATCGATAAAATTTTCTTTTCCGTATTCGGTGATCTTGGTGATGCTTGGAATGGAAAATTTCCAAAATTAAATAAATTTAAAAAAGGAGCCGGTGCAGAAATTAGAATTAAAATTAACTCGTTTTATGTATTCCCGACAAGTTTGTTTTTCAGTGCTGCATATTCTTTCGATAAATTTACAAACACGGTTTTAAATGAACAGATTACTTACGGGAAAAAATGGAAGTTTTACGGCGGTATTTTATTCGATTTTTCTTTATAGTATTGTTTTCAACAATGAAAATTTAAAGTAACTGCAGAATAAACAAATTATTTTTAGAACTTTCAGTATTGCGGTAATTTGTTTGATGCATTACTTATTCATAATAAATTAACGGTGACAATAATGAAAAAGATTTTTCTTATATTGATGTTAATAGCAATTTCAAGTTCATTTGCACAAATTTTTGCCCAAAATATTGCCAAAAATAAAGATACTGCCAAATTAAGCGGTAGTCTTTATTTAGATTTTCAAGAAGCTTATAATAATACTTCCGGTAAACAAGAATTGGATAATACACAAAATTTTACCGATATTAAAAAATCGACTTATCTTGCAGGCATACTTTCCGCATTAGTTCCCGGCGCCGGTGAATTCTACGCAAAGAGCTACTTAAAAACCGCTCTGTTTTTAGCGGCTGAAGTTACGGCAATTACAGCCGGGGTTATTTATAACCAAAAAGGAGATAACGAGACAACATTTTTTGAAAATTATGCGAATAAACATTGGAGTGTTGCCAGATATGCACTATGGACATTAACCAATTTAACAACGCTTAACGGTAATTTGAACCCAAATAATTATTTAAATTTATTTTACGATAAGGGACAGACAAAAGTTAATTGGGCAGTATTAAACAAAATGGAAGGTGACATCGGCGGGTACTATTCTCATCAGTTATTCCCTTTTGGCGAACAGCAATATTACGAAATGATCGGCAAATATCCGCAATTTAATCCGGGCTGGGATGATTTCGGCAATGTACATACATCTTATACTTATGGCGATCCTTTAACGAAAAGATTTCTCCATTATTCGGGATTGCGCGGCAGAGCTAATCATTTTTATTACATCGCCGAAGCAGCTGTTATTGCCGTTATTGTTAATCATCTTTTAAGTGCTTTAGATGCTGTTTGGACTGTAAACAGATATAATAAACGTATTGAGGCTAAAATAAATTTGAAGAAAAATAATTACAGTTTTCAAAATGATTTTTATCCGCAATTAAGTTTAAAATTCAGATTTTAATTTCCATGCTGTCGAGGACCATTCCTCGACAACCAAGAAATCAGGATTCCCGGAATCAAGATTCCCAAATCATGATTCCCGAAATATTTAAATATAAAATTCTCTGA
>CAZXJG010000073.1:0-14678 GCA_964640985.1 uncultured Melioribacteraceae bacterium
TAATTAATCTTTCAAGTCCGCTTATAGTATTTCTTAAAAGATTAATCCTCAAAACATTTCGATTATTATCAATCAAAGCTTTTCTATCACCAATTGATTGCGCTGAAATTAATACTCCGAATGTAATGGAAGAATTTTCACTGCCCGCTTCATTTGGAATTTTAACTTCAGTAAAGTTATTTTCTACAATCTGTATAAAAAAACCATTCCCTTTATCACCTTTATGCAATTGCCCTGTTGAATGTAAAAATCTAGGTCCGTAGCCAAAGGTAGCTGCACAATTAAACTTTTTAGTCATACAAATCCGTAAATCTTCCAATAATTTATCCGTTTTTTTAGTCGGTTTTATATATGCTTGAATTGCGATATAGCCGTTTTTCGTTTTACCGAACTCATCAAAGAAATATTGGAATGCACTATCAACGTTTGGGAAACGTTCATCCGTATTAAGCGAAACCCCAAATTCTTCATCTTCAATATTTTGTTTAACTTCAGGAAGCTTTCCGGAAAGTTCATATTTCTTAACCGTTTCTTTTGCCGCAATTTTCGTACTTTCAACATTAGGCTGGTTAAACGGATGAATATTCATTTTCCAGCCTGCTAATGCCGTTGCAAATTCCCACCGGAAATACTCACCGCCCAAGTCATAAACATTCTCTAATTCAATAGTGATAACAGGATAATTACTGTCTATGAGTTTATTTATATATTCTTCATATTCATTTTCATTTGATAAATAGAGGTAAATAAAAAGCCTATCTTCACCGAAAACTTCAATTGGTAAAACAGCTTCGTTAACAACAGGTAATATCCCTTTCCTTTCTTTACCTGTACTTTCCGCAATTAATTGTTCAACCCAGGAGCCAAAAAAAGACAATTGCCGTGAAGTAAAAAAAGTTAATTTATCTACATTAACATCAGCAAGAGTGCCTAAAGCTGCACCGAGTTTTGCCGGTGAATTTTGTTTTTGTCCATCGAAATCGATTTGTCTGCTGTTGTTTATCATTGCAGAGGTGATTTCCAATAATTTTCTCAGATCAACACCAATAAGGGCAGCGGGCACCAACCCGAAAAATGATAAAGCCGAATATCTACCGCCGATATCGGGATCGTTCAAAAATATTTTTCTAAAATTTAATTTTTCAGCAATTTCAATTAAACGGCTATTAGGATCGGTAATTGCAGTAAAATGTTTACAGGCTTCGTTTTTCCCTAATATTTTTAGACATCCGTTATAGAAGAATTTCATAAAAGAGAGGGTTTCAACCGTACCACCCGATTTGGTTGATACGATATATAAAGTCGTTTCCGGATTTAGTTTTTTCGAATAATCCGTTATCACTTCCGGATGAGTACTATCCAGCACATATAAATTAGGATAATTCTCTTTTGACTTAAATGTTTTTGAAAAAACTTCCGGGGCAAGACTTGAACCTCCCATTCCCAATAAAAGGACATCGGTTATTCCATCGGCAATAATTGATTGAACAAAATTTTCAATTTCATCTAATGCCGACATCATAACCTCCGGAATAGTTAACCAGCCGAGTCTATTTGAAATTTCAGCAGGATCATTTCTCCATACCGTATAATCTTTCCCCAAAATTCTATTAATAATATTCTTCTGCTTTATTTCATTTAATGTTTCGTTAAACAAGTTGCTGTATTTTCCCAAATAAAATTTCACCGGCATATTATAACTCCTTAAATTTTAACATCTTTTCTTCAATACTTAAAAGCAAAGATTTGAATGAATCGGAAAATGCTTTCACACCATCTACTTGCAGCTTTGAAGTAATTTCTTCGAGGTTAATTCCTAATTCCGATAATTTTTTAATTTGCTCTTCAGATGCGTCAACATTTTTTGTTAATGTTTCCTCAACATTACCATGATCAATAAAATTATCTATGGTAGCCGGCGGCATTGTGTTCACGGTTTGTTTGCCGATTAATTCTTGTACGTAAAGTATATCGGAGTATTCCGGATTTTTTGTACTTGTACTTGCCCATAACAATTTTTGGATATTCGCACCTTGTGCAGACAAATTATTCCATCGTTTACTACTCAATATTTTATTAAATTCTTTGTACGACAGCTTTGAATTTGCAACGGCAATTTTACCTTGAAGTTCTTTATTTCCAATTTTTTCTAATCCTTTATCAACTGCAGTATCAACTCTGCTTACAAAAAAGGAAGTAACGGAAAAAACCTTTTTTAAGTCTCTGCCTTTTTTTAACAACTTTTCCAAACCTGAAATATACGCTTCCGCAACATCAATATAATTATTTATACTAAAAATTAACGTAACATTTACATTAATCCCTTCCGCAATAAGTTCTGTAACTGCAGGCAAACCTTCTTGTGTGGCGGGTACTTTTATCATAATATTCGGCAATCCTATTTGGTTGAATAACCTCTTCCCTTCAATAATAGTTTTTTCGGTATCATAAGCCAAGTTTGGATTTACTTCAATACTAACATACCCGTCCAATCTATTTGTTTTTACATAAACGGGAAGCATTTTTTCGGCAGCTAATTTAATATCTTTTAATGCTATTTTTTCATACATCTCAATGGAAGAAATATTATTATTTAAAAATTCCTTTACGTCCAGATCGTAAAGTGTACCTCCCGAAATAGCTTTATCGAAAATTGACGGATTAGATGTAATTCCGCGTATTCCTTTATTAATTAATGACTGCAGCGTGCCATTAATAAGTATATCTCTTTTAATGAAATCGTACCAAACCGATTGGCCGGCGTTTGCAAGCTCTTCAAATTTTGTCATTGTTTACCTTTGATTGACTTTTCAAAATATTCTTCTAAAAAATTTAATAATCCGAATTTAACTTGAAATTGTGAGATTTGAAAGAAACAGCATGTGATTTTTTTATTTATTAAAAATTTATTATAAATCCGCTCTATTAATTCTCCGTTATTGCAAGCCCGAAAGGGTAAAGCAATCTGCCTATATATTCGTCATTACGATAAGGAGCTTGCAGTGTCTAAACACCGAATAAGCTCCCTGAAATCATATAATTTTCGAGAATCTTCCCTTAATTATTTTAATAAAGCCGCATTAAAACTATTTATTCGCTATTTAAGTTTTTTAATTTTTCTAAAATAGAAAGAAGATTATTTATATGTGAATCAACTTCCTTTGCAACATCATTAGGTACAAAGCCGTAACCTTTAAGATATTTTGCCGTACTATCGATTAAGATTGTCCATAAATAACTACTTTTAGCCTTAATAACTCTGTCTTCCAAAAGTTCCAAAGGATTAAGCTCTAATTCGTAAAACATTTTTTTGTTCTCAAATCGGATAAGTTTTACAACTTCGAGAATTTCTTTTTTTTGTTCATCGGTAAAAACCGGAATAATCCGTTCAGTAAGCCGTTGATTATAAACACCATTTAAAATCCATTCCATTTCATCTAAAGTTTTTTCAACTTTTCTTGCCGTAACGGAAAGGCTTCTTTTATGATTAGCCGGCATATTTAATTTTTCTGCTTCCATTTTTTCAAATTTATTCTAATTATAATTTTAATTTTTTAAGTACTTCATTTGCAGCATTTCTTAAAATAATGGGATAATCGGTACTATTGTATTTTTCAATATAAGACATTAGATTTTTCTCGTTCATATTACCTAAAGCGTAAATTATATCGGCTAATATAAACGGATCAGTTTCAACATTAAGTCTATTTAATAAAGCCGGTATAGATTCTTTTTTTTTAATCATACCGAGAATATTTGCCGCTCTCATTCTTGTTTTTGCTTCAGGATGTTCCAAAGCATTTATCAATTTATCTACAAAAGATTTTTTAGATTCAACTGTTTGATCAGTACCGCAAAAGGGACAGACCAAAGTATCTTTCGAAATTTCTTTCCAGCAATTTGGACAAAAATAAATCATCTGATTTTACCGTTAAAATAATTCATATTAATTGAGATTCTGTGTATGCAGTAATATTTTTTTTAAACCGTCTTTACAACTTTGAGATATAGGACTTTCCATCAAATCTGAAATTGTTTTATCTACATCATAATCAATTTTTTTCAAATATAAAATGTTATTTTCATAAACTGCATAACAAGCTTTACTACCGTCACGGGCTAAACCAACGCTGCCCGGATTAATAATTAAAGAATCGGTAACCTCTTTTTGATACTGAATATGAGTATGCCCGACCAAAATATATTCGGTAAGTATATTATTCAGTTCTTTTGTCATTTCATCAGCCGATAAATATTTAGCAATATCGCCCTGTGGAGATGCGTGTGCCATGAAAAAAGATTTTCCGTCGATGTGTGCCTTATTAATTAAAGGCATATTTCTAAGAAACCTGATATCTTCATCTGTTAACAACGTACGATGCCATTTTCTTGTTTCAATAGAAAATTCTCTAGAGGAACTCATACTATGGCAATCCGTATTGTAACCCAATGCATTATCGTGATTACCCCGCACACAATAATCAACATTATTCTTTATAAAATCCAAGCACTCCTTAGGATTTGGACCGTAATCAACCAAATCGCCGAGGAACAATAATAAATCATAATCGCCGTCTTTATTTAACACGGTTTTTAAAGCCGTATAGTTTGCATGAATATCCGATAAAATTAATACTTTCATTATTAGTGCCTCATAAATATTTGATTATTTGGTAATGGGAAACTCCTGCTTCTAAAAATAATTTATCATTATTTTAAATAAATAATTAGGAGTCATTAATTCCACAAGAAAGGAATAAAAGCGAACTCCATCGCTTTTACAAATTTACAAATTAAAATGGAGTAAATCTTTTATAATATAATTTATCGATTTTTGACAAGATAGAATGGACAAAGTTCCTATTTTTTTGTTAAAGAAATTGGTCGTGCTTTGAAACTCATTCAATATTTTACAGAAATTTCCGGCAAATAAATAAAAAAATTTATTGTATAAAATATTTTGCTTTCCTATTTTTGCAAAGGCGATGGAGTTCGTCTATTAAACTATCCTTGAATAAAGATTAATAACTCCTATATAAAAGTTTTTTTATTTAATTATAGGAGCACATCTCTATTATTAACTATTAAGCAGAATGAAAGCATTAATAATATGAAAGAGATTTAATTATATATTTAAATGAAATTAACAGCGAAATTCAGAAAAAAATTTGGAATTCCGTTTTCAATCGAAACAATAAGTGGAACACAATTTAGATGCGGGCTTTGTGGTAAAATATTTTTTTCCCGCAATAAATTGGACGAACATTTATCACATGAAAAATATGTAATAGGTACACCTCTAAAATTTCCAGAGTTAGATAAAAATGTAGTAATCACAGTCGTATACACCCAAGACATACGAGATCTTACAAAACCAAAGTATCCCAAATTAAAAAAGGGTGACCGGATATTTATTAATGATAATAAATTTGAAAAATGATTATTATTCTTTTTCAAAAATAAAAAAATGAATAACACAGCAGTTGAATTAAATACTATCCATCAAACAAACAGGAGTTGATTTATGACAAATCTAATTTGGATTCCCATCATAGGTCTTACAGGTTTACTCTTTGCTTTCTTTATTTACAAGTCAATGATGAAAAGAGATCCTGGGAACGAAAAAATGAAAGAAATTTCATTGGAGATTCAAAAAGGAGCTATGATATTTCTCTCGAGAGAATATAAAATCATAGCCATTTTTATGGCTGTCGTTTTTGTAGTTCTCGCCATCTTTATCGGATTAGGTGCCGGTATTGCTTACTTAGGCGGCGCTATCGCTTCACTATTAGCCGGTTATTTCGGTATGACCTCTGCAACTAGAAGTAGCGGGAGAACATGCAGAGCCGCTCAAACAGGAGGGACATCACAAGCATTATTGGTTTCATTTTTAGGGGGGTCCGTAATGGGAATTTCCGTTGCGGCTTTGGGTGTAATTGGACTTGGACTTGTTTTCATCTTTACAAAAGATACTCAAATAATTACCGGTTTTGCTTTAGGTGCCTCATCTGTTGCTCTTTTTGCAAGAGTAGGCGGCGGTATTTATACTAAAAGTGCCGATGTAGGCACAGACCTTGTCGGCAAAGTTGAAGCCGGTATTCCTGAAGACGATCCGAGAAACCCGGGTGTTATTGCCGATAATGTCGGCGATAATGTTGGCGACACTGCTGGAATGGGAGCGGATTTATTTGAATCTTATGTAGGCTCCGTTGTTGCTACAATTGTAATAGGAGCAGGTTTTGCAAATCCTTTAAAATGGACCGCTTTACCTGTTATTCTAATTACCGTCGGTTTGATTTCATCTCTAATTGGTATATTTTCAATTAATATTTTGAAAAAAATGAACCCGCAAACCGCATTAAGAAATACTACTTATGTAAGCGGTATTATTTTTATTATCGGTTCCTACATTACTGTTCTTTTAGTTGTAGGCAGATTAAATGAATTTTGGGTTGTACTTGTTGGATTAATTACCGGAGTTTTAATTGGCGTTGAAAGTGAATTTTATACATCCGGACCGCCAATTAAAAATATTGCCCGAAGCAGTCAATCGGGTGCAGCTACTACAATTATAACAGGAATGGCTGAAGGATTTGAAAGTACAATTTTACCGATAATTACTATTGCAATTGCAATTATTCTTGCATATCACTTTAGCGGTTTATATGGTATTGCCCTTTCTGCCGTCGGTATGCTTTCTACAATCGGTATTGTAATGTCTACCGATTCTTATGGTCCAATAGCCGACAACGCAGGCGGTATTGCACAAATGTCGGGATTAGATCCGGAGGTTAGAACCATAACCGACAAGTTGGATTCCTTAGGGAACACAACCGCTGCAGTTGGTAAAGGATTTGCAATTGGTTCTGCCGCTTTAACGGCACTTGCGCTTTTTTCTGCTTATCAAGGTTCTGTTCATCTTACTTCTATCGATTTAACTAAACATTTGAGTATTGTCGGATTATTTTTAGGCGCCTTAATGCCGTTTGCAATTGCATCTATGACATTAAAAGCAGTAGGACGAACAGCCGATAAAATGGTTGATGAAATAAGAAGACAATTTAAATCTATTGTTGGTTTATTAGAGGGCAAAGCTAAACCGGATACCGGAGCCTGTATCGATATTGTTACAAGAGGGGCATTACGAGAGATGATATTACCCGGTTTAACCGCTGTAATTGCTCCACTTCTTATCGGTCTTATACTTGGTACTGAAACTTTAGGTGGATTTTTAGCCGGAGCTACCGTAAGTGGAGTTTTGCTGGGTATGATGATGACCAATGGAGGTGCCGCTTGGGATAATTCAAAAAAATGGATTGAAGAAGGTAATTTGGGTGGTAAAGGAACTCCGACCCACGAAGCGGCAATAGTAGGCGATACTGTCGGCGACCCTTTTAAAGATACCACAGGTCCTTCAATGAATATATTAATAAAATTGATGGCAGTTGTTTCTTTGGTTTTTGCGCCTGTATTTTTAAGATACTCTCCAAGTATTGGAAATTTTTTCGCAAATATTTTTAAATAAAATTGTGGGAAAAATCTAACTATTTGTTAAATAGACTAAGCCCCTAATTTGGGACTTAGTCTATTTTATTTTTTAACCTGCCTTTCCGGTTGTTTATTTAAACTTTTTCAGAATATCTTTCACTGCATTTTTATTAATCATAAAATCCATCATTTTCAGTTTAACATAATTTTCATCATAAAACATATACCCTTTGCTTTTCCCGTTATAGCCGGTCGAACCGGAATCTTTTATCAAATACCAATCTTTACCGTTTTTGTGCATCCATCCGACAAGATGAATACCGTGATCATCGGTAGTAGTGTGATTACTGAAACGGAATTGGCGTGCATATTGATCGATGTATTTAGCCGGTATATCAAAAGAAGGAATCATTGCAACATCTTCTATACCGCTTATCCCCGGTTCCGATACATCACCGCCAATAGCCATTGTGTAACCGTTTCTTATCGATCTTTTTATGATTTTCATATAAACATCGAGCGGAACATTATAATAACTCGAATCGTGCCACCAATTATCGGGCACTTGATATTCTACCTGTTTCCAATAAGGTTTCTGCATATACGATAAAATATCCACATAATCATCCATATTAAGTTTTAGATAATCTTTTAAATACTGTTTTGGAGTATAAACTTTGCCGTTTACCGTTACTTTAGCGGGCGGAATTCCAATATAACGGTTTAATATCGATTTTATAACATCAACTACAGCCTTTTGATCCCACGCATTACTTTTTTTAACCGACCGTAAATAGGTATACATTTCTTTAAACATCTTACTATGGTCATAATATTTTTGCCCGGGTAAAAGACCGAGGAAATCCGATTCCGGCACAACACCGTATTTTTTCCAAATTCTTGTTACAGCATTCGATTCCGAACCTTGACCAAACTTAGATTTCCCGCGTGATTCTACAAATCCTTTTGCTTTTTCAACATATTCCCAATAAGTCGTCCACATTTCCGAAAGCGCCACTTTATTATGAAATATTCTATATTCTTCCGATTCTAAAAATGAAGTGGTAGAGAAATCCCAGCAAGTACCCGTGTTGCCCTGCGAGTGCGGTTTACGATGCCAATAATATTTAAATTCCTTTACCGAAGTAGGCAAATTATATCCGCTAAAATCCATTGTAAAACGTTTTCTTACAGGTTTTTTTACGGCATTATATGCATTTACCGATTTCATAATTTGAGAATAGAATTTGTTGGTATGTTTTACAAATTCCGCTTTATCCCTATGTATAGTTTGACCATACATCAACATGGGAATACTGATAATTAATGCAGAAAGATAATTAAGTTTAAATAGTTTCATATTGTTACCTCTTATGAATTTGAACATTTGTTAATTTATTTAATGTGGGTCATCGTCATTAAATTAATAAACCATTAAGATAAAAATATTCATTAATTGATTTATATCGAAATAGAAATTGAGATAAATCCAATCTATTATTTTTTATCGATAGTAAAAACGAAACGATTTTTAACCGAATTAACGAAATGTATTTATATAACCGGGAACCGATAATCAAATTTTTTAAGTAACAAAATTTTTATTTATCGAGTCGTTGCAATAATACATGTGACTGAATATCACCATAAAAAAGCAATTCGTCATTAACAAAAAGCGCTGGAATAATCATTATATTTTTCCCACTGCTTTTTTCAATATCTTCAATTTGTAAAATTATTCCATTTTTATCTTGAAGTAAATTTCGTAATTTTTTTTCTACTTTCAAACAAGTAGCACAATGTTTTGCTATGTATAATTTAACCGTCATATAAGTTTTTTAATCAAAAAGTAAATTAATTTTATAACAAAATATGTCTGCTTACGACAATAATAAAATTAAGACAATAATTTTTTCAGCTCATCTTCATTATGGATTACAAGCTTTTTCCTATCAAAATCAATGAGTCTTTTTTCGCGTAAATCGGTTAAAATTGAGTTTACAGTTTGTCTTGAACAAGCAGTTAATTCGGCAATGTCCCGATGAGTTAAAAAAGGTTTAAGGAAAAGTTCGTTACCTATTCGTTTTCCATGTTCAATACTTTGATTAAGAATGAAAGAAACAACGCGTTGTGTAGCATTTTTGAAAATTAAACTTTCTATTCTTTCGCTAAATTTAAGTAGTTTTAAACCAATATATTTTGTTACCCTCAAATTTAATTTAGGATTTTCCTCAATAAAATTATGAAAATCATCCAAGTTGACGGCACATATCAAACAATTATCCATGAGTCCACTAAAGAAAGATGCATTCATAGAAAAAATGTTTTGATTATGGCAGAAAAACGAATCCCAATATTGGTATAATTACCTTTTTTTAGTGGACTCATCCATTGTTATGGCAAAATCGGTTCTTTCATTTTTATCTAAAATTGAAAGCTCTCCGAAAATTTCTCCCGGATTTACCAATGCAAGTATCATTTCTTTACCATCCGGAGAAATACGGGTTAATTTTACTCTCCCTCTTTTTAAAAAATAGATTAATGTAGAAGGTTCGTTGGCAAAATAAATCGGCAGAGATTTTTGAATTTCATTCATAGATGTAATTCTATTAAGCTTATCCATACTTTCTTTATTTAATCCTTTGAACATATTAAAATTTTCGAGGTACCATAATTTTGTCTTTTCAGCCATAATTGTTCTTTTTTTAATGTATTCTAAAAAATACTTTTCGTATTAAAATAAATTTAGGGAAAATATTGCTTATGCCAAAATAAAACTTTTATTACACTGATTTAAAAGCAATAAAAATTTGTGAAGAGCATCCGGCATTTCTTACAAAACTTTTATTGATCAGCAATAATAGTGCACTTCATAATTATGCTAATATTCAAGCAGCAATTGTTTTTTCAAAGATCAGTCTTAAAAATCCCGACAAATATGAAGCCGAGTTAAAACTCGCCGTTAAAGAGCTCAATACAAAATGGTTGACTACTGCTATGGATACCGTAAAAGAAGGTTAGCCCAACTTTACTTTAGTTGAACTAACCTTTTTTCAAAACCCAACGGAAGTTTTTCTTATTGTCAAATACGCTATTTCATCAATATCATCTTTTTAATAATACTGATATTTTTACCGGATAATTGATAAATATAAACACCCGATGCCATGTTACTTCCATTAAATTGAACTTTATGATAACCGGAATTTAAGTTGCTATTTATTAAAGTAGCAACCTTTTGTCCGAGAATATTATACACGTTCAAACTATAGAAACCAGCTTTCGGAATACTGAATTCAATTGTAGTAGTAGGATTAAAAGGATTCGGATAGTTTTGCTGCAGAGCAAATTTAACCGGAATATCAGTCTCTTTTTTTACACCGGTTGTACTGCTAACCAATTTATAAATCATACCGTTTTTTGTACCCGCAAAAACCGTAGATTCAGCAGGATCGATTAATAGAGAACTTACACCATAACCGCCTAAACCGATGGAAGTCCATTTACTTGACGACATCGTAGAGTTAACGTTTCCTTTTTCAGCCGAACCTGATTTATTACTTGTTAAAAGATAAACATCTCCGGTCCAGGTATTTGCATAAACATTATTGGAAGCATCAACAACAACGGAATAAACGAACTTAGCGGACAAACCGTTATTTATCTGTGTCCAATTATCTCCGCCGTTTGTTGAACGATAAACACCTGCACCATAAGTAGCCGCATAAAGTACATCATCGGATGTAACAGCCAAACCCCAAATAAATTGGTAACCTATATTGGTTTTTACCCAAGTAGCACCGTTATCCGTCGATTTATAAACACCGCCGCCAAAAGTACCGGCATAAATATTAGAATGCGAATCAACGGTCAAAGCATGTACGGCTAATCCGTAAGGTGACAATCCACTGTTCGTTTTTGTCCAAGTAGTACCGTTATCCGTCGATTTATAAACACCGTTACCCCAAGTACCGGCAAATATACTATTTCCGTTAATAGCGAGTGCTCTAACGTCGTTACCCGATAGAACAGGACCATCCCATGAATTTCCATTATCAGTTGAATAATAAATTCCCTTTTCGGTTCCGACAAATATTTTACCAGAGCTGTTAACGGTTATCGACCAAATAAAACCGACACTCATATTTTTATTAATAATTTCCCAGTTAGTTCCATTATCATCCGATTTTAACAAATGTCCGCCAATTGTACCTGAAAGTAAATCTCCGCTATTATCGTTGGCAAGCGACCAAATAATTTCGTTTACAGGAAAACTGCTTGCCAAATTCCACGAGGCAGAACCATTGTTGCCATTATTAATGCTGCTGCTTGAGCCATTATTCGGGTTAACTGTAACTAAAACCTTCGAATAATCGTTTTCAGTATCATTCCCATTGTTCGGTGTTGAATTCGGATCAGGTTGATCGGACGCCGTAATTTCAGCTATATTTGTTATTTTAGTTGCACAAGGGATATTTCCGATAAAAAGTTTATTGTTAAATTGTCCGTTGTTAAATTGCCCCGGTCCGCCGAGTGATTTTGCAATCAACTGACCGTTAATTACTCCCGAAACAAAATTAACGGCAGCCCTTGGAGCTAATATTGAACCTCTAATATCTATATCATGAATTTTTAATGTTTTCGCTTTATAAAAATTATAAAGTACGTTGTTAACATCCGTACCGCTTACGGTAAGTCCGCCGCTCCATTTAACATTTTTGCCGGTTATATTAACTAAAACGGTTGCACCGTTAGGTACATTTATTTCTACATTATTTGCTTGCGATAAATCGGAACCGGAAATTTTGAATACATTTAAAAACGGATCTGTTCCGGTAAATGTAAATCCACCCCATTTGAAAGTTGTCGTTCCATTTACAGTGTAACTGCCCAAATTAGCCGATAAATTTTTCAGATAAGTTTTTGCAGCTCCGAAATTAATAGGATGACCTTTTCTTAAAGTACCGCCTGTAATGCTTACATTGTCTTTAGGCAAATTTGTGGCTGTACCATAAACAACATTGCCGCCGGTTACGGCACCACTGCTGAATGTAAGTTTGTGCCCTACTATCAACACATCAACCGTTCCGTTTGAAGACGGTAATTGATCTCCTACGGAATAATTAAATAAATTTGCATTGCCGCCTACAGCCATTTTACCTTGTGTATCGGAAGAAGGTTGTAATAAATTTTTCAAAATAAATACATTATATCCTTTAGCAGGTCCAAGGTCGAAACTGCTATTGTAACTGCTGTCGGTGTTTACTTTTACGGTAATTATAAGACTGGCAGAAGCATTAGCCGCTAAAGAACCGATAGTCCATACTCCGGTAGTATGATTATATGAACCTTGTGACGGATTATCAGATTGATAATTAAAACCGGCAGGCAATAAATCCGTTGCTTCAACTCCCGTTGCGTTTGCAGGTCCATGATTTGTAACGGTAATTGTAAAATTAATAATATCGCCGTTGTTTGGATTGTTGTTATCAACGGTTTTAAGTAAACTTAAATCCGCTTCCTGATTCCAAGAAACAGTTGCTTCAGAATTACCCAATGCTTTCGTCGGAGTAGCTAATACTAATTTTTGTTTACCGGATGGGTTAGCAACATAAATATATTCAGTTCCATGAGGAATAATCACTTCGGCTTCAGCGGTAACGGTTGCAGAATTTTCACTTCCTTGATCTAATGTAAACGACGCCGTACCGTTTGTGTCGGTAGTTACCGAAGCAGTACTTAATGTACCGCTGTTAGTTGTTAAAGTTACATTTAAATTAGGGACCGGATTTCCATTAATATCATACGCTCCAACCGTCATAGTTGCCTGAGCGCCGTTAGCTAAGGACTGCGAAGGTGGGGTTAAAATTAATGTTGCGGGTGTAATCGTATTGCCGGCGTTGGTATTAGCGTCATTAATAATTTCCAATGCCCTTGTTTTAATATTTGCTACATCAACCGTATTGGCATCAACACCATCGGAAAAATGCCAAATTGCTACTTGAACCGCAGCTGCTTCTTCATTAACAGATGATAATGCCCCCGCATAAGTATAAGACTTATACGGAAAATAATTGTTTAATATATAAGTTATTTCCGAACTTGTTGGACCATTGTCAGTATAATCTTTGTTAAATTCTAACTCGTGCTGAATGTCGATACAATAAAATTTAGCACTTACACCATCAAGTGTTCCTTTAAATGTACCGGAAAAAACATGAAGCTGATTTCCGTTATATGGATTGGTCATATAAATATTATGACCTATGTCTGTATGTGTAATTATTGCTGTACTTGAACCTTGAGTAGGTAACGGACCTCCATGAACAGTTGAGGTCGAAATAAATTTACCAATATTTTTATGTTCCGTAATCTGCTGTTGCGAAAAAATTATGCTTGCTGTAAGGAATACAAAAAATATGGTTAAAATTGTCTTAAAAATTGAATT
This sequence comes from uncultured Melioribacteraceae bacterium, assembly GCA_964640985.1. Taxonomy (GTDB): domain Bacteria; phylum Bacteroidota; class Ignavibacteria; order Ignavibacteriales; family Melioribacteraceae; genus CAZXJG01. The sequence goes on from CAZXJG010000073.1 coordinate 13,937, forward strand.
CTTAGTTCTCAAGTTTCTCCTCCTCTTTTATATAACATTTTAATATTCAACTGGCTCTAAAGAGTCAATTAGAATGCCATAAGATAAAAAGTGTGAATATGAAATCGTTTTTAGAAAAGTTTAAAAATCGTTACTTTTAAAGTGTGTCAATTTGAGAAGGAAAAATCATAATGGGACAAAAAATAATGACGATTAATTAATAATGTGTGTTTTGAGTTTTGCAGTTAACTTTATTTTGATATTTATTTTATCTTTCAATTTTATCGCTTTTTACTAAACAATTAGATTTTTAAATCTAAATTTCATAACTTTTTTTAGTCTTTGTCCCGTCTCCCGACTTCTGACTTCTATCTTGCAGTTTACCGCACTATGTTTTCCATTTTGAATAAAAAAATCATAAATTAACTTTATCACATCATAATAGTATTTAACAGTAGTGAAATAAAAGCATTTACACTACCGATTTTTCTGCATATTTTAGGAAAAACCATATTTTTAAACTATTCGATTCAGATATTTATCAAAATTAAACTAATTAGAGAAAAGCCAATGACAGTAAGAAATTTGAACAAATACCTATTCATACTTATCGTTTTCTTCTTAAGTTTATCATCCATATTCGGACAATCATTTGAAATCAGCAAAATAGAACCGCCCAATTGGTGGGTAAAAATGAAATTAGATACAGTTCAGTTAATGGTTTATGGTAAAAATTTAAATGGAGTACGGGTACGCAGTAAAA
>CAZXJG010000074.1:0-14544 GCA_964640985.1 uncultured Melioribacteraceae bacterium
CGTTTTCCGATAAATTATTTTTACCTGTAATATCAAATTGAAAAGCATGAGTCAATTCGTGTCCTATTACGTGATTAGTTTCGGATAGTGGTCCGGCTAAAGGTAAAACAACTCTCCTTTTTAAGGGTTCTGTGAAGCCTCCCGTCCCTTGTCCGATAAAACCGGGTGTTACATTTGTTTCTGAAAATTGAGCAAATCCGTCATATAAAATAATTACCTGCTTACCGCGTAAAGTGTCTTTTAATGTTATAGAATGCCGTGAATACCATCGCTCGGCCATAGCTGCAGCATACTTTACAGCTTTCGCTTCTTCGTTATAAAAATATATATTAAAGTGTTTTGTATGCATTACCTTAAAATTAAACACATCATAATTTACTTTATTTCGTCCGAAATATTGTGCGTTAACATTGTAAGGAAATAATAACAGAGATAATAAAAAAATAGAAAGTGATATTAAAAATATTCTGAAGTGCTTTTCCATTTCATCTCCTTTTATATAATTGAAATATTTGACAAATCAATATTATAAATTAAAAAATTTAAATAATATTAATTGATTAATCCTTAATTTTCGAGTTACTTACTTTAATTACAAATATTTTAATTTCAAAGATGTTTATTGAGATAACACAATCTTAAAACTCGTAAATCATCATAAGTAACAGTTTCTTCCAATTCGTCAAAGACCGGTTTAAGAAGATTTGTCCCCAATTTTTCAAAGACTGCAAAAACCTTTTTCTGCTTTTCTTCATTTTCTTCTATTAGTTTTAACAACATATCGGTATTTATTTTATTGCCTTCCCTTACATAGGTTGTTAAGTGACTAATAATTGTATTACGCTTTACGTCAGACTTACTTAGTAGTTCTTCAAATGATTGACTCTCTTTGTAAGCCTCTCCAATCTCAATAAACCGCGCACTTTTTAATGTTGTTCTTTTCTCACTTTTATGTTTAACCGTTAATTTTTCAGTTATGTTGTTGGTTCGACAGTATCTGATTATTACCGGGAGAAAATATTCAGCATACTTATGAACCTTAAATTTACCGACACCGTGAATCCTTGCAAAAAGGTTTTCCGATTGTGGAAAGTAAGCTGCCATTTCAATTAAAGATTTATCAGGGAAGATAACGTATGGCGGCACTTTTGTCCTATCTGCAATTTCTTTTCGTTTGGATTTTAATATCGCGAACAAATTTTTGTCGTAGTCCAATGAACTTTCCTTTTGAACTTTATAATTGAATTCATCTGCTGCCAACTTTCCTTTAACTTTTAAATTCCCTTTTAAAACATCAGCACCAAGCTCGGTAACCCTTAAACTGCCGTATTCAAAATCTTTTTCTATTATATTTTTCTGTATAAATTGTCGCGATAAACTTAACCACTGTTCTTTACTTATATCTTTTCCGATTCCGTAAGTTGAAAGCAAATGATGATTTTTGTTCATTACTTTTTGAGATTTTGAACCGCGCAGTACATCAACAATGTGTATTGTCCCGAATATTTCTCCGGTTCGTTTTATGCACGAAAGAAATTTTTGTGCCTCGATTGTAACATCGACAATATCTTTTTCTTCTTTCTCACAGTTGTCACACATTCCGCATTTCTCCTGCACATACTTTTCACCGAAGTAATTCAATAACGGAATACGTCTGCAATTATATGATTCCGCGTACCTGATTAATGCATCGAGATGCATTTTTGCAATTCTTCTTTCTTTATCTTCTTTTTGATTGATAAAATAATTTATCTTGCTAATATCGCCGTAGCTCAAAAGCAGTAAACAGTGTGCTCTTAAACCGTCTCTGCCTGCCCGTCCAATTTCTTGGTAATACGATTCAATGTCTTTCGGCAAATCGTAATGAATTACGAACCTAACATTAGGCTTATTAATTCCCATTCCGAAAGCGATTGTGGCAACAATAATTTGTACATCATCATTAATAAATTCTTCTTGATGTTTTCTCCGGTCTGCATCGGATAAGCCCGCGTGATAAGGGCGAACGGAGTATCTTCTGTAGTGAAGCTCTTCGTAAAGCATATCAACCTGCTTGCGTGAAAAGCAGTAAATTATTCCGGATTGATTAGGATACTTTTCTAAAAAATCAATTGTTTGATAAAGTGCATCCGTTTTGGGTGCAACTTGTAAATATAAATTTTTACGATTAAAACTGGCAACAAACTTTTTATAATTTTTAAATCTCAAATTTTTAATAATGTCATCTTGCACCCGAGGCGTTGCCGTGGCAGTAAATGCGGCAATAACAGCATCTTTAAAATTTAAACTAATGTCTGCAATCTGCCTATATTCAGGGCGGAAGTCGTGTCCCCATTCGGAAATACAGTGAGCCTCATCAACTGTTAGGCAGTCAACTTTAATTGAAGAAAGTAAGTTGAGAGTTTTCGGCATTGTAAGTGTTTCCGGAGCGACGTATAATAATTTCGCCTTGTTGTTTCGTATCAGCTCTTCGTTAATTCTATAAGCTTCTGTAGAAAGTGAGCTGTTTAGAAAAACAGCGTCAACGCCAAGTTCGGTTAGCTGCTGTACTTGATCTTTCATTAAAGATATTAAAGGAGAAATAACAATAGTTAATCCTTCAAAAATTAGTGCCGGTATCTGGAAACAAAGAGACTTCCCACCGCCGGTCGGCATTACTACAAGTGAATCATTTTTCTTGAGAATACTATTAGTAATATCTTCTTGCAGAGGCCGGAATTCATCGTAACCAAATGTATTTTTTAGGATTGTTTTGGGATTCATTTCAGTATAATAAATTTATAGGTCAATTAAAATTATTGAATATTAAAAAACAGCATCACTTTTTCTGCCGATAGCATTCAAAAGTTACAAAAATTTTGATAATCTGTCATCTCAAAATATAGACAATAGGAATATATTTTCGTCGCGTTTTCTACGGGTCTCTGCGAGCAGCAAACGGATTTTCTGAATTGAAAAGCAGCACTATCGGCAGCAGCATACCATTTGTGTGTTCGTTAAAACGAATAGGAATTGGGTAAGATGAAGCAATTTTGCTGTTGAATAACCAATGTTCGGTTTTCGATAGAATACTGCTTTATTATAGTACTTTTCGGAAGTTTTGTAATCTTTTGTTACGTAGTAAAGCCAACCGAGACGTAAATTTACAAGGTAATCGTCCGGAATTACGATGAACATTTCTTTCCTTCTTTGCAGATCATCGAACTCTTCAATAGAATAGATTGTGGAAATATTAGGATGATTTAACGCAGTGGCAGCTTGTGCTTCGATCTCAAATTTATTGTGTTCTTCATCACTTATTGTAATGTGGTATAGTTATATCAACTAAATCATTTATCTTCATAACTCCTTTTTTCGTTGGTCAAGGCGGACTTCGTCTAATTTTTCTAAAAATTTTATAATGTAATATAGTTTTATTAATCATTGTACATCTCAAATTTATTTTAAAGACTGCGACGCTACCTGATATTGTTCTAATTTTCCATCAGGCATCTGGTAAGTCCACACTCGAAGTGTTCGGTTAGACAGTACTGCACGGAACGAGCGTTCAAGCATTCCTCCACGTTTATGTTGCGAAGTTTGAACAAACTCTTTCAGCTTGCCGAGCTGCGCTAGACCGGATTGGAAATCTTTCAGCGCCTGTGTACTAAAGTAAGCATTTGCGTCGGATGTAAATAACGAACGGTTGATTCTGCCGTGTTGCAGCCCTATGAAGATATTACGAGCCTGTTCGGTACGCATAGCTGTTTGTGAGTCTTGTGTTTTAAACAAGATTTTTGATATACTGCTTGCAATGATTCCTGCTGCCGGCGATGCATCCTCGTTTGTCAACACAACTACTGCTGCACTATCGTCGGGGAACACCATATTATAAGCAGTAAATCCCGATACTTCACCACTGTGTGATATCATACGGTGATTGTTCATCATTCCAACTTCTACACCCAAACCATAATGTGTGCCCACTCCATTTTTTAGCCGTACCTCTGTCTCAAGCTGTTTGTATGACTTATGGCTTAACAGGCTCCGGTCAATCAGCGAGATATCCCATTTAGCTAAATCGCGTGAAGTCATAGCCAGTTCACCTGCACCGGCCATCCAACCAGCACCTTCCTCCGGAGCCGGGCGTAGTGGTCCTAAGCCGTATCGTGTGTAGCCCGATGGATCTTTATCAGTTAACTTCCCCTTATCGAAATTCACAGCACTCGATAATCTTAGAGGTACAAGAATATTATCATGCAGAAACTCATAGAATGGTTCATGAGTTATCCTTTTCACAATTTGTGCCGCTATAACATAGTTTGTGTTGCTGTATTGCCAGCGTGTTCCAGGTTCAAAGTCTAGCGGTCGTTTGGCCCAACGGTCTAAAATTTCTTGTGGAAGTATCGGCTTACGCATCAACGGAGGAACGTAGTCTTGAGGCCAAAAATCCCGGTAGCCTGACGTGTGAGATAGTATTTCGCGCACTGTAACTTCGTTTGCGCGGGTCAGACCTGGCAGCCACTTAGAAATATGATCATCTAACGACAGCTTGTTCTCTTGTTCAAGCAGCAATATTGCTGCGGCTGCGAACTGTTTGCTGATTGAACCTATTGCGTAACGCATATCCGGTTTGGCAGCCATGCGTGGATTGAGTCTTCCTTCACCATAAGCCTGTGTATATTCTACACGTCCGTGCAGTACTACAGCAACAGAGGCACTTGGTACACCTGTTTCTTTCAATACATGCAATGCCACTGTATCCACCTTAGTTATAAGTGTCTCATGCGCAGACTTCTTGGAAGCTGATGGTAAAGGCGGCTGCGTTATTCCAAGATTGTAAGCTTCGAATGCCCAAACGTCTGCAGTTTGTGCGATTCTCTTGTCAGTCGGCATATATCCATGGCTAGTTTGTGTAGCTACACGGATAAGTACTGGATTTTTACATGCTTGGCTGTATTGAAGTTTTGCCGCGAACTTATAAGAGTGACTCGGTACTACCCGATCGTCATGGTCTGCGGTGGTAATAATAGTCGGTGGATAACAAACGTCCTTTTTAATATTTGTCAGAGGCGAATACGCATAGAGCCACTTGAAAGCTTTTGGATTATTCGAAGTTCCGTATTCAGGTGCCCACAATTCACCTCCTGAAAATTTCTGATAGCGAAGCATGTCCATCACACCGGCGCCGGCGTAGGCGGCACCGTAAAGTTCCGGATGCTGCGTGATTGAAGCACCGATAAGAAGTCCGCCATTCGAATAGCCCTGAATCCCAAGATGTTTTGACGTAGTGTATTTCCGATTGATGAGATATTTTGCTGCCCATGCGAAGTCGTCGAAGACATTCTGTTTGTTGTCCAGCATTCCGGCTTCGTGCCACTTTTCGCCGTATGTGCCGCCGCCCCGTAAGTTTGCAACTGCGTACACGCCCCCAAGTTTTAACCAGACAAGAAGCATCGGATTGAAGCGCGGTGTTATAGTTATATCGAATCCTCCGTATCCGTAAAGGATTGTGGGATTATTTCCATCTAGCTTAACATCTTTTTTCGCTACAATGAACATTGGAATTTTCGTGCCGTCCTTCGAGGAATAGAAAATTTGTTTTGTCTTGTACTCTGAAGGATCGAAATCGACAGTAGGCTTAAAAAACGTAGTTGTCTTGCCGCTTGCGACGTTATAATTGTATATAGTAGTAGGATAAAGAAATGATGAAAAAGCATAATAGACAGTATGGGAATTATTACGTGCCGACATACCGACTACAGAACCCAGTGTTGGGAATGTGAGTGTGCCAAGAGCTTTACCGTCAGTTGAAAATAAAGAAAGCCGGCTCTTCGCTACGACCTGATAATTAATGAGAATATGTCCATCCGTCATTACAGCACTCTGGATTACACCCGTTCCTTCGGGAATGATGTTCTTCCAATGAGCCGGATCAGGATTATTAAATGTGGCTGCTACTATACGCCCTTTCGGAGCATCAAGTGTAGTTTGCAGAAAGAGTGTGTTCTTTTTATGTCCGAAGGCAATATATTGGGCATCGTTTTTAGTATATAGTGGTCTCAGGCTTGCCTTCACATCCGGCTTCTGCGGATTATTGAGGTCAGCATAGAAAAGTTCATTCTGCGGCGCCGTGCCATTAATGAGATAAACGAATAGATAACGTCCGTCTTCACTTACATCACCCTCGATAATCCATTTAGGAAGGTCGGACCTCGCGTAGATGAGCTTGTCTTTGCTTTGCTTGGTTCCGAGTCTGTGATAATAAAGTTTCTGATTTATAACCTGTTGACTGATCGCTTTACCTTTTTGCGGTTCGGGATAACGTGAATAGAAAAAACCCTTATTATCTTTTGTCCACGAGATATTGGAGAATTTAACCCATTGTACCATATCAAGAAGGTTCTTTCCGGTTGAAACATTTAGTACGTGCACAGTCCTCCAGTCTGAACCGCCCTTGGATAACTCGTAGGCAATGTACTTGCCGTCCGGTGAAGGTTGATAGCCTGCCAGTGCAATTGAGCCGTCCGGCGATAACTTATTAGGATTGATGAGTATACGTGGCTTTGCCTTAGCTGATTCTTGTACCCATACTACCGACTGATTCTGCAGCCCTGAGTTCCTGCTGAAAAAAATAGTTGTGCCTTCTACTTGTTCAGGCGTGCTCGTTTTTGCATAGTTCCACAGTTTTGTAAGGCGCTTTCGGATCCAGTTACGAACAGGTACTTTAGAAAGATAAGAGAAGGTTAATTTATTCTCAGCCTTCACCCAACTTTTCACCGCCGGGCTGTTAAGGTTTTCCATCCATTGGTACGGTACAGGTATCTTGATACCAAAATATGTATCTACGGTCTTATCACGGTGTGCAGATGGATACTGCACAACGGTAGCCGCTGTATCTTTTTTTGTCTTTAGTGTATCTGTTACAACATGTACCCTTGGTTCAAAAGAACCATATTCCACAACCGATTGTTCAAATAAAACAGGATTTGATAAGGTAGTGCTCTTCCCGAAGGATAATTGATAATAAAAAAAAGTTGTGATAATGGTCAGCACAACTGTATATAAATGGATTCGGCTTAATATTATTATGCCGTTTAGACTTTTACCTATATTTTTTAATCTAGCACATGGTTGTTTATAGTTCATATTTGGTCTCCTTTATACTAGTTTGACTCGAATAACATTTGAAAGCAGAAAGGATGACTCCATCCCTCCTCCACTTAACTTATCGCTAATTTTGTAATGTAAAATTGTTTCACTTATTATTTTTACACATTATTAATTATCAAATTAATTGAAACTTTTAATTAAAAAAGATTAAATGAAATTATTTTTTATTCAAAAACCGATTCAGGTTTAACTTATAAATATAATAGAAAAGATATATTAATTTATTAGATTATCATAATAATACCGGTATATCTTCCGTATAAAATGATCTTATTTTATATACTGAAAATATTATCTATTATTCAATTAATAAGAGAAAAAATGAATCATAGAATAAATAATTTCCAATTGTAAATTCAAAAATCTATTTGCCATTTTATTATGTAAGTTATTCTATCCCGTTCCCTGAATTGAAAAGCAGCACTATCGGCAGCGGCATATCATTTGTGCATTCGTTAAAATAAATGGCAATTGGGTAAGATGAAGCAATCTTGTTGTTGAATAACCAATGTTCGGTTTTCGATAGAATACTGCTTTTAAAAAATATTAAAATTTGATTCCTAATTTATGTTGAATTTTATCCCTGCTGTAAAATAGTTGATATTATAAGATGAAAATTCTGCATAAGTATAGTTTATCAAAAAAGATAAATTTGGATTTATTAAATATTTACCTGTTAAGCTTAAGTTAAGTTTTTGCGTTTCGTTTTGGTTAAATATTGTGAGTAATTGATCATCGTAATAATATGCTCTTTCTCCAAAGGCTCCGCTTCCGTGTAGGGAAAATGAATTGCTCAGCGTAAAATTCATATCGATTTTTATTGAGTTTAAATTTCTTCCGTCTGAAATAACACTCTGTGTAAAGTTCGCCGAAATCAAAATATTTGTTCCAAGTAACCGTTTAATTACTGCACTATAATGTGTAATGTTTAAATCATAAAATCCGTCTAAACTTATGTAATTACCTGAGAATCCAAAAAAATACAAATTATAATTGTAAAGCATATTAATATCGAAAACATTTAATTTATCGGTATAACTATATCCTGCCGGCACAGAATTATAATTACCACTAATATGTGAGTAGAAAAATCCGAGATAGAAAGGATAAATATTTTTTGTGCCACCGAGCGTAAACATTTTTTGATCATATTCCCATGTTGGGCTATTTATTAAAAGCCGGTCGAATCCGGCAGTAATAAAATCCTTGTAATTCAGACCAACGCTTGCAAATCCGGAAACTGAATTTGAATAAATACCATCGGAATAATTACCAGAAGTATAGAATGCTGAAGGAGAAAACGAGGTAACCTTTGGCTGTGCGTTAATTTTTACTAACGCTAAAAGAACAAATATTGAAATCAGATTAATTTTCATTTTGTTAACTTGAAACCTTGTAAAGCACTGATATCATTCGGTGCGGCAATTAGTGCATTTGTAAAATATTTATTTGATTTGGAACTGTTTCCAAGATAATAATAAATCCAGCCGAGATACAAATTTGCATTAAAATTACTGGGAGAATCTTTTTGAATTGTTTCAAACAACATTTTTGCATTTAAATAATTTTTATTGTTAAAATAGATTTGTCCTAATCTTAAATTAGCCGTATAGTTATGCGGATTTTTATCGAGAATACTTTTGTAAATGCTAATGATTTTATCCCAATTGTTTTCTTTGCTGAATGGCAATGTCAGTCCCAAAAGTGCTTCGGACGAGTTGGAACTAATTTTTACCGCTTTATTATAGTACTTTTCGGAAGTTTTGTAATCTTTTGTTACGTAATAAAGCCAACCGAGACGTAAATTTACAAGGTAATCATCCGAATAGGAACCATAAATATCGAGAAGTGTTTTTGTTGCTTCCCCATATTTAAATTTCTCAGCTTGTTTTATTGATTTTTTAAAAGCATCTAATTTTGTGCTTTGTGCGGAAACTGTAATTGTTCCAAGTAGAATAATAAATAATATCGTTTTCATTTTTGTTATTCCTTTATATTTGCTTTAACGTTGATTTTATTGGATGAAAAATTGAAACTCTCAATTTCTCCTTTTTTGTTAATTGAAATTTTTCCCGTACTTGTTTCATTATGAAATTTGAAAATATTTTTACCCGAAGAAACAATCTTTACACTAATCTCAATATTGCTTTCGGAATTTTCTTTTTTCAAAAACTTACTTTCAACAGCGGTTTCAAACGGTTGTGTAAATATCAAAAAGAATTCGGATAAATAACGTACAAAACTGTTCATTGTTTTTGAAACCGGTAATTTATCGCGCCACACTAAATCCGAGTTATAGCCAAGCGGAATTCTAACCGCAAGTAAATAAAAGAAATAGAGTGCAGATTTTTGATTACCCTGAAAATCCGTCATCCAGAATAATTTATCCTGCAGATAAAAATATGCTTTTGATTTATTATTGGATTGAATATACGTATTATTAAATATATCAACTTTGACTTCCCAAGTTTCATTAAAAGAAATTTCATTAATCTTACATTTAAAATTTAATTTTTTACCCAAATCAAAATCAAATGCATTTTTAAGCAGTTTATGAGTTTCAAGATTTCTTACAAGGCTATTTTCCGCGGGATAATCATAAGTTTTTAACTCTAATTTTTCACCGTCTTTTTTTTCTAAGAATAATGCAATGGGAAACTTATAAGTACCGCTGTCAATTTTATCACTTAATTGAAATTGGAAATGAAGATGCGGAGTAGGAGATCGGCCGCTGTTTCCGCATTGTGCAATAATTTCCCCTTTCTTTATTTCATCGCCCGATTCAACTTTGATGCTTTTCTTTTTTAAATGAGATAACTTTGAAAATAATCCGTCACCATGATCAATGATTACCGTATTTCCCCAATTATTTTTCAAATTCACATCGCCAATTTTATTATCGGGAACATTATTAACAACTCGCACTACTTTTCCATCTAAAGGAGCAACAACAGGTGTAGAAAAACAGTTATACTCTTCTACCGATTCTCCGGCGCCTTCAAAATCATCTCCCTGTTCTGTGGGGATTACAAAATCCCAAGCGTATTTCCATTCACCTTTGTGCGTGTATTTTCCGTTGAATCCTTGGTTTACTTTCCATTCACCCCAAAAAGGCAATTCAGTGAAAAAATATTTGAATTTTTCAAATCGTGATTTTCTGTTTTGATGATAATAGTAATTTTCTTCCGGAGATCCGGGTTTAAAATAAAGAAGGACAAAATCCGATTGTTCTCCTCTGAATTTTAAGCTGTAAATTGCTGAAAGTACAATGAAATTAAATGGCAGAACAAGTACCGGTAAAAAATATGAAGTAAGAAGTTTTTCAAAAAATCCGGTAAAAACAATTACGAATAAAATTGAAACAAATATTAAAAGGAACGATTTCTTTGAAAGAATGATCAAACTCCCGCCGAGCGCAATTGAAACGAGTATTGCATTAAAGGACGTTAACAAAAATAGTTCTTCTGTAAAATGGGGGAATAACAATTTCAATAAAAAATAATTTGCTGTATATGCGAAAACTGTATTTACAAACATCACGCGGGAAAAGAGAAGTACTGCAGCCGTTATTATTATCCCTGATAAAATGTTCGACTGAAATAGAATAAGTCCAACTGATTTAAAATAACCTACAGCAAATTTTGGGACTAAAAAAACTCCCATCTGTACCGAAAGGTCAAGTCCCTTGTAAAAGATATCCGGATAATTAGACGAAAAAACAAGGAAAATATAAAGCGTTAAAATAAAGGGCAAACTTAATCCGGGCAAATTAAAAACATTTGCCATTAGGTGTTCAAGCGTTGCCGACATAAAAAAAGTAACAAGAATAAAAATGAAAACAATCAGTAAAAAGAAAGGGGAGATATTAAAAAAATAATATGATGCAAGCCCGAATAGAATTCCGTTAAATCCATAATAACCGCTTCTGATCTTTTCTTTATCAAATTTAAGATAGAGTGCAATTAAATTTGAAATAATTACACCAAACAAACCCAACATACCCATAACAGGATTTATCAGTGTGCTGATAAGCAGCAATGCACCAAACCATCGTTTATTGCTGAATAGTATTTGAGCGTAACTGTAAAAAATTGAATCTATTAAAAACATTTTTTCTAATTTATAATTTAAGAATAAAGAGCAAAGTATATGAGTTCAAATTAAAAGGATCCCACAAAAACAAATTTTAATTCGGCTCTAAAAAAAAAGAATAAACTTTGTGATTTTGTAACCTTTTTAGTTTGTAACCTTTTTAAACCTTTCCGGCATTCTTTCTAAAGAAGTAATATATTCCATATTTTCAGCTTCTCTGATTATTTCAGCCGTACCGTCTTCAAAAACCATTACAATATTTGGGCGCAAAGTTATAAACTGCATCCATTGAGTTACACTGTATGCCCCAACATTAAGTATCACAACTTTATCACCTTTTTTTAAAGCCGGCAATACAATATCATCTCGAAGGCAATCAATGTTCATACAAAGCGGTCCGTAAACGGCAGCATTTTCCGTAAAAGTTCCGCTTTGCTGAGCCGGAATAATTTTATGTTTAAACCAAAAACTTGTAAACAAATAATTGACACCTGCATCAATAACAACAGCCCGTTTACCGGTAGCTAACCGTTTTAATCCGATAACCGTACTGATTAAATATCCGGCATCGTCAATTAGAGCACGTCCGGTTTCGAGAATAAGAGTCGGCATTTCTTCTAACGGCAAAGTTAAATTTAGCAATTCCGAAGTTATTGCATCGGCGTATTGTTCATACGACGGCAGAATCTGTTCGGCATCAAGGTACTGCCCTTTCAATGTATTGTTGGAAGGCAAACCGCCGCCCATATCAATATATTCAAGATTTATATCATATTCATCGTGGAGCATTCTGTACAAATCAACAAGTTTTGAAGCTGCAACTCTATACGGCTCAGTTGTCATTATGTAAGTTCCGATATGTGTGTGAAGCCCGATTAAGTTTAATTTTTCAGATAGTACAATCCTTTTTAAAGCTTGTGCAGCTTCGCCGTTCTCGTAATTAAATCCGAATCTATCCCACTTCGGGTAAATTCCAACATCCATATTTACACGAATTGCAACATTTGCGGTCATATTCAAATTTTCCGTTACTTGTAGAAGAGTATAAAGTTCATCAAAATGGTCTATGTGAATCTTAGCTCCATCTTTTACAGCATTTATTAAGGCTTTTTCGTTTTTAGCAGGTCCGTTAAAAATTATATTTTCTCCGGCGTTGCCAAGTTTTTTCGCCCTTTCATATTCATAGTCGGAAACGACTTCTGCCCACGAACCTTCTTGATGAAATATTTTACAGACTGCATTTAAGTAATTCGTTTTATACGACCACGCAAATTGTACTTTTGGATATCGCGTTTTGAAAATCCTATCTATTTTTCTAAAAGTTTCCCTAATCTTTTTTTCGGACATTATAAACAACGGCGAGCCGTATTCTTTTGTTAATCTCTCAATAGGAACTCCGTCTATTTCAGTCATAGGCGGCTGAACCGGCGAAGTTCCGAATTTATTCATTAATCCTGAATATTGTTTTACAATAACAGGTCTTTCATAAACTTTTTTACTCATGGAAGAATTCTCCTTTAACAGTTAGATTTTCAAATTGTTTTATATCGGTGATTAAATCCCAAGAATAACGGATAAATATTTTACCGACATCATATTTTTCAAAAGTTTCAACATCATTACCAAGTGCAAGTTGAACATTCGCATAAGGTAGATTTTGTCCGGCACCAACTGCGAGATAAATCCAAGCCGGGAAACGCGGGTTAATTTCCAAAAGATAAAATTTGTTGGTTTCAGCCTCCTTAATAAATTCAAATTCAGCTCCGCCTTTCCATTCTAATATTTCAATAATATCTTTTGAAATGCCGATTATTTCTTCTTCATCAATTGTAACACCTGCCCAGCCTTTTCCTTTTTCGGTTATATACATTTTCTTCATCGGAACAGCTCCGACAGTTCTTCCCGTTCCGTCCCCAAGGGCGGTTACATTGTATTCATCGCCCTGTAAAAATTGCTGGATTATAATCGGGAGTCCCCATTTGTTACTTATCTTTTTGAAAGCAGAAATTACCTCATCAAAATTGTTTACAACATAAGCATCATAAAATATTCCTTTAACTACAACGGGATAACTGAATGAAGCCGGTATTTCATACAAATCTTGAAAACTTGCAGCGAGAATATTTTTAGGAGCAAGGATATTATTTTTCTCACAGAATTTGAGCAATTTATCTTTTGCTCGGATATTCAATTGTTCTGCGCTTGGTAAAAATGTTTTAATTCCTATTGCACTTAATTTTGAAGATAATTTTGTAAACGCATAAAGTTCGGCATCAAGTGTGGGAATCAGAACATCGATATTTTCTTTTTCGTTGATGGATTTGATACGTTCAAATAAAGTGTCTATTCCGCCGGATGGATAGGGGATTAGATAATTTCTATCGGCAACTTCCGGTATATATGCACCTGGTTCAAGCACATCATAAATTAGTCCGATAATTTTTAAATTTTCTTTTTTAGAATCTCTAATTCCACGAATAACCGGAACCCCGGGTCCCGGATTATCAACATTATTTAATCCTGTTACGGCAATTTTCATCTTGTTTATATTTCCATTTATATTAGTGTTCATAAAAGTGTTTTCAACCCTATTAAATATTTATTTAACAGGAGATAATGTATGGGTTGAGTGAATTGTATAAAATCACCTTCTTTCATACAATCATCCAACCATACATAGTTACATTTTACAAATCTTCACTTTGCCTGCCTACTTGCAATCACGAGTATTTTATAATTCTTCCAGTAAATTAAAATTTTTCAATTGATTAAGAAAATCCGTTAAGTCCCTTTCAATTGTTGCTGTTTCAACATCATAGTCTTTTGCTATTTGCGATGAAATTTCTTCCAACGTTTTATTTGTTTTCAATCCCTCAACAATTTCCTTTCCAATAGGATTAAGTGTGAAGGATTCTCCGGTTGAAGGTAAAAACAAAAATCCGTTTTCGCTTATTGCTAAGTTTGATGTTATTTTATATTGTTCCATTGAGTTCTCCAATATTCGAATTATTGCTGCTCCATTGCGAAAAAGCAATTGAGGGAAATGCAGCCAAAATTGTTATCAGTAAAGTTAAGAATTTTTTATTTATAATAGTTCCTTTTGATTTTTGAATTCAAGTCAAATTCGATGCCAACACGGAAACTTCTTAATTTACGCTGTTTTTCGGTTTTTAATTTGCCTGAACAGGCTATTTAATTGCCTGCGTTTTGGTAAATTAATTATTAACTCACGTTACGCAAGTATGTTACTAAATTGCCCCGACATTTATGTCGGGGACCATATTAACCCTAACTGTATGG
>CAZXJG010000075.1:0-11313 GCA_964640985.1 uncultured Melioribacteraceae bacterium
CTAATATCATTTATAAAACGTGACGGTTTAGCCATGGTAAATCCGTTGTATCTATCGAAAATATGCATAGGATAAGACACATAAAGATTTTCCTTTGCACGTGTAGAAGCCACATACATCAAACGCCGTTCTTCTTCAAGAGTTTCGATTTTATCGAAGGATTGCCCTGACGGGAAAAACCCCTCCAATGCGTGAATTATAAATACTGTGTGCCACTCTAATCCTTTAGCTGAGTGAATAGTCGACAGAGTAAGGAATTCTTTTTCCTTATCTTCGGAATCAACATCAATAACACTATCTCGAGGCGGTTCAAGAACCATATCGGATAGAAAAGAAGTTAAACTCTTATAATTTGATGCTATATTGTTGAAAATTTCCAAATCTTTTTTTCTTTTGTTAAAATCATCATATTTTGCACGGAAAAGAGGTTCATAATAATTAAGAATTACTTCAATTTTATCAGCGGGCAATGGAAAGTTTTGATGTACATTACTAAGTAAGGAAAATAAAGCATATATATTATTTTTATATTTTTTCTTAATAATTGAATTAAAATTCTGCGTTATAGATAATTCGGATTGTTCAATTTCATTTATTATAGCTTGGGCTTTTTTAGGACCAATTCCTTCGTGCAGAAGCAAGACTCTGTACCAACTGACAAAATCTTTCGGATTAGCTATAATTCGCAAAAATGCCAACACATCTTTTACATGAGCTGTTTCAATAAATTTCAATCCGCCGAATTTTATAAACGGAATATTTGCCTTATTTAGTTCAATTTCCAAATCGAAAGAAAAGAATGATGAACGGAATAGTACGGCTATTTCATTTAAAGGTACTCCGGACTCATTTAGTTCTAAAATTCGCTCCACAATAAAACGTGATTGCATATTTTCGGTAGAAGCGGAAATTATTACGGGTAATTCACCGTCTTTTCTTTTTGAATAAAGAAATTTAGTATATTTTTCAATTGCTCCGTCAATAATATGATTCGCAAAATTTAGAATATTTTGTGTGCTCCTATAATTTTCTTCCAGCTTGATTATTTTTGTATCGGGGAAAATTTTAGGAAAATCCATTATATTTTTGAAATTTGCTCCGCGAAACGAATAAATTGATTGAGCATCATCTCCTACAACCATTAAATTATGATTTAATTGAGATAACCCTTTAACTAAATCTGCCTGAAGTTTATTTGTATCTTGATATTCGTCAACCATTACGAAATTAATTTTTGAAAGCAGTAATTTAGTGCCTTCATTCATTTCAAATAAAAATTTTCTAAGGTATATTAACAAATCGTCGTAATCTAATAAACTATTCTTTGCTTTATATAATGCATATATCTTTTTTATTTCCAATAACTTATCGATATAATCTTCAAAGTGTGGATATTCTTCGGAAACAATTCTCTGAACAGGAACACCTTTATTAATACTAAGTGAAATAACATTAAAAACAGTTTTTTTATTGGGAAATCTTTTTTCCTTTTGATTTAGGTTAAGTTGACCTCTAATAAGATTAATTACATCTTCGCTGTCACCTTGATCGAGAATAGTAAAATTAGGATTTAAGTTAATAAATTTTGAATATTTACGGAGTGTTAAATTAGCAAAGGAATGAAATGTGCCTCCGTTTACTTTTGAACATCGTTTATCTAATAATAAAGATGCTTTGTTCATCATTTCACGAGCGGCTTTGCGAGTAAAGGTTAAAAGAAGAATTGATTTAGGATTATAACCTAATTCAACTAACCTTGCTACACGATAAACCAAAGTTTTTGTTTTCCCGGTACCTGCTCCCGCAATAACCAAATACATACCGTTTATAGACGAAACTGCTTCAAATTGTGAAGAATTTAACTCCTGTTCATAATTAATCGAAAAGCGGGATTGAATATTTCCCGCTTGTGAAGTTTTTTTAAGTATATATTTTTTAAGCATTTTCTCTTAATGCTAAAGGTTTTTGAAGAACTTCCGAAATAATAAAACTTTCTTTGAAAGTTGAACGATTTCTTAATTTGATTTTAATATCCGATGCTCTTTGAGTAACAAGAGCCCCCTTATATGCATACGCTCCCCCAGCTTGAAATTTTAATAAAACTTCCGAATTTTTATATTTTCCAATTGTTTTTTCAATATTCATTTTATCCATTGGAAAGCCAGAATGTGATCTTTCGGCAAGTTCTAATCTTTTTTCTTTTTGAGCAAATTCTTTTTCAATTTCAGATTTTTCAGCTTCAATACTATTTTCTGAAGTTTCAAAGTATCTATCATTAGCCGGGTTTTGGAAAACAGAATGAGAGCTTTTTGCAGATTCTAATCTATTTCTTTTCTGCATAAATTCTTCTTCGGTTGATAATTTATCAGCCATAGGATTATCTTCGGTAGCTTTATAAAAAGCATCATTTTTAGGTACTTGATCAACCGGTAAATCGAAGTTTGAGCCTAAATCAATCTGATCTTGTTGTTGTGAAACAGATGGTTTCGGCTGTGAACTTTTTTTTGTAGTAGAACTTTCTTGCTTCGGTTTCTTTTTCAATAAAGAAGCAAGTGCACTAATTACGAAAAAAAGAATTATTAAATAATCAATGTAATTATTCATTTTTCTTATCGTCTTTTTTTCCGGCTTCCGGTTTAGCAATGGCGTCTCTCATACTCGTGTCTGCCGTTATATTCTTTATTTTATAATAATCCATAACACCTAAATTACCGCTTCTAAATGCATCTGCCATAGCGCGGGGGACTTCAGCTTCAGCCTCAACAACTTTAGCCTGCATTCTTACTACTTCGGCACTCATTTCCTGTTCCAATGCAATTGCAGCGGCTCTTCTTTCTTCAGCTTTGGCTCGAGCAACTTTTAGATCTGCTTCCGCCTGATCGGCTTGGAGAATAGCACCTATGTTTGTTCCTACATCAACGTCGGCAATATCAATTGAAAGTATTTCGAAAGCTGTTCCCGCATCAAGTCCTTTAGCCAATACAACTTTTGAAATTCTATCCGGATTTTCAAGCACCTCTTTATGCGAATCGCTTGAACCGATAGTAGAAACAATTCCTTCACCAACACGGGCTAAAATAGTAGGTTCGCCGGCACCACCGACTAATCTTTCAATGTTTGCACGTACTGTTATTCTTGCAATAGCTTTTAACTGGATACCGTTTTTAGCCATTGCAGTAACCAATGGTGTTTGAATTACTTTTGGAATTACCGACATTTTTACGGCTTCAAGAACATCTCTTCCCGCAAGGTCAATAGCTGCAGCTTTTGAGAAATTTAAATTGAGGTTGGCTTTGTTGGCGGAAATTAATGCGTTTACTACTCTAACTACATTTCCTCCTGCAAGATAATGTGCCTCAAGTAATGACGAGTTAAGATCCAAGCCTGCTTTTGTTGCGGAAATCATACTTCGTACAATTATTACGGGTGAAACTTTACGTAAACGCATTCCTACTAAATCTTTGAAAATTTTAAGTTTTACACCCGAAAAATATGCTGTAATGAATAATCCGAGTGGAACATAATAAGTTAAGATAATTAAAAAGATTACAACAACGATGATTATTACAAGCGAAAGTCCGCTTAATATATCCATATCTTCTCCTTAAAAAAATAGTTGTTAAATATAAAAAAGATTTTCTAAAAAGCCATTTTATTAAAAACCAATATTTATAGAGAAATTATTTTGAAATTTTTTGCTGATATAATTAAAAATTTATTAGACAAATTTAAGGTAGCACTAAATTAAATTTCTCAACGTAAACCTTTTAGATATATCTCATATAATATTAAATCAAATTTATAAAAGTATATTGAGTAAAACAATTAATTTTGTACAGATACGGTTTCTTTTTATGCTCCATTATAAATTATGTCCTTGATTAAGGTATCAGCTATATTTATATTTAATTTAATTGAATTATTTTGGTTAAATTTAGTACATCAAAAAAATAATATTAGGAAATAAATGATGGAAAGAAAATTTTCTGAACGAGTACAAGAAGTGATTCGGCTTAGTAGAGAGGAAGCGCTCAGATTAGGACACGATTATATTGGCACCGAGCACTTATTGCTTGGTATTATTAGAGAAGGGCAGGGTATTGCAGTTGATATACTGAGAAATCTTGGTGTTAATTTGGTTTCGCTGAAAAAAACTATTGAAGATATGGTAAAAAGTTCCGGCGGAACATTAACAATCGGAAATATTCCCTTAACAAAACAAGCGGAAAAAGTTCTAAAAATCACACAAATAGAATCGAAAATTTATAAATCGAGTGTTATAGGAACCGAGCATATCTTACTTTCTTTATTAAGAGATGAAGATAATATTGCTACACAAATACTTCATCAATTTAATGTTAATTACGAAAACACACGTGCGGAATTAAATAATCTACTTAGCGCAAAACAGACCGACAATATCGGTACTCCACCGCCGGCTATAAAGAAACCGGAAAAAACCAAAACACCGGTTTTAGATAACTTCGGTAGAGATATAACAAAGTTGGCTCTTGAAGATAAACTTGATCCGATAGTCGGTAGAGAAAAAGAAATTGAACGTGTTGCTCAAGTTCTTAGTAGAAGAAAAAAGAATAATCCGGTATTAATTGGAGAGCCCGGTGTCGGTAAAACCGCAATTGCAGAAGGTTTAGCCTTACGAATTGTAAATCGTAAAGTGCCGCGAATGCTTCAAGAAAAAAGAGTGGTAACATTAGATTTGGCAGGTTTGGTTGCAGGTACAAAATACAGAGGTCAATTTGAAGAAAGAATGAAAGCATTAATGAATGAATTGGAAAAGACAAAAGACGTAATTTTGTTTATTGACGAATTACATACAATAGTCGGTGCCGGCGGAGCTTCAGGTTCACTTGACGCTTCCAATATGTTCAAGCCCGCTTTGGCTCGCGGCGAAATTCAATGTATCGGCGCTACTACACTTGATGAATATCGAAAGTATATTGAAACAGACGGCGCATTAGATAGAAGATTTCAAAAAGTAATGATAGACCCCCCTTCTGTTGAAGAAACAATCGAAATTTTGGAAAATATTAAGTTCAAATATGAAGAACATCATCATGTCAAATATTCGGATGCAGCCATTAAAGCAACTGTTTATTTAAGTGATAGATATATAACGGATAGGCATCTGCCCGACAAAGCAATTGATGTTCTCGACGAAGCAGGTTCCCGTGTGCATATGGGAAATTTTACAGTTTCCGATGAAATATTGAAACTTGAGGAGGAAATTGAAAAAGTAAAACATAAAAAAATTGAAGTTGTCAAAAAACAAGATTATGAAGAAGCCGCTCGTCTTAGAGATAAAGAAAGAAATTTGCTCTCTGATCTTGAAATTGCTAAACGTGATTGGGATAAAAAAACAAAAGATGAAATTTACGACGTATCTGAAGATGATATAGGTACCGTGGTTTCTATGATGACGGGAATTCCTGTTACTCGTGTTGTTCAAGCCGAATCTGAGAAATTACTCAAAATGGAAGACCTGCTTAAAGAAAGGATAGTTGGTCAAGATGAAGCTATTTCAAAATTAACTAAAGCAATAAGACGTGCCAGAGCAGGCTTAAAAAGAGCGAATAGACCTATTGGAAGCTTTATTTTCCTTGGTCCGACCGGTGTGGGTAAAACAGAATTGGCTAAAGTTTTAGCTCGCTATTTGTTTGATACCGTAGACGCTTTAATCCGGATTGATATGAGTGAATATATGGAAAAATATTCCGTATCGAGGCTCGTTGGTGCTCCTCCCGGATATGTCGGTTACGAAGAAGGCGGGCAATTAACCGAAAAAGTTAGAAGAAAACCATATTCTGTGGTTCTTTTGGATGAAATTGAAAAAGCTCATCCTGATGTGTTTAATATTCTTCTTCAAATGCTTGACGACGGTGTTTTGACCGATAGTTTGGGTAGAAGAGTAGATTTTAAAAATACAATCATAATTATGACTTCTAATATCGGCACAAAAGAAATTAAAGAAACCGGTGGATTTGGGTTCAGCGGTGATACGGAATTAGATAAATACAAGAATTTGAAGAATACTGTTGTTGACGCGATGAAAAAATTATTTAATCCTGAATTTCTTAATCGTGTTGATGAAATTATTGTCTTTCGAAATCTCGATAAAAATGATATTAAAAATATTATTGAAATTGAGATGAAAGAATTAATTGAAAATGTGCACAATCATAAAATGAATATTAAATTAGATGAATCTGCCGAAGAATTTTTAACTGAAAAAGGTTATGACCCGAAAAATGGAGCAAGGCCTTTAAAACGTGCAATTCAAAAATATATTGAAGATCCTTTAGCTGAAGAAATGTTACTGCATTCTTTTAAAGATGGAGATTCTATTATTGTTAAACATAAAAAAGATTCTCCGGAATTATATTTTGTGACTAAAAGTAAAGCTGAAGATGAAATTGCGCATGAAGAACATAATCATGAAAAAGAAAGTCCGAAACCAGAGAAAGTTGATTGAAATATTAAACACGATATTCTGAAATAATAATGTACTTTTTACAATTAATGAAAATTAAATCCGGTTCAATTGCTTATGACAAAAAATGAAATACTCGAAATTTTTTATAAAACAGATGCCCTTTTAGAAGGGCATTTTTTATTAACATCCGGAAAGCACAGTAATAAATATTTTCAATGCGCAAAAGTTTTACAATTTCCCGGATATACAGAGCAAATCTGCGGTTTAATTGCTTCATATTTTTCTAACTTTGATATTGACACGGTTATTGCACCTGCAATTGGAGGTATTGTTGTTGGACAAGAAGTGGCACGACAATTAAATAAAAGATTTATTTTTACTGAACGGGTAGATAAGAATATGACTTTAAGACGTGGTTTTTCTCTCTCGCCAAATGAAAAGGTTTTAATTTGTGAAGATGTTGTAACAACCGGGGGTTCTGTTTTTGAAGTTATTGAAATTGTAAAAAAGGTGCATGCAATTCCTGCCGGAGTTGGTATGATTGTCGATAGAAGCAACGGGAACGTAAACTTTAATATTCCGCAATTCAGCGCAGTTAAATTGAATGTTGTTTCTTATGATCAAAATGAATGTCCGATTTGTAAAAAAAATATACCGCTTATTAAACCAGGTTCAAGAGAATTTGGCAATTTAAATTCAAAGTAAATTAATTGCTCATCTATTATTATAATAACAATATTTTGATAGGGATACACTTTTAATTTGTTAAATTTTAGAGAAGATTATGATGAAAACGGTATTAATTATTTTCTTTTTTGTTTCTTCACTTTTCGCTCAAGTAAAATTTGAAAAGTATTTTACAGATCATTCACTCCGTGTAGATTACTATCATTCCGGCAATTCAAAACATGAGTTTATTACTTTCGATGAAATGATAAAAGAACCGTATTGGGGAGGATCGGAAGTAAATTTAATTGATACTTTCCATTATGGTGCCTATATGTTCAAAGTTTTTGATGCGGCTACCGATAGTTTAATTTATTCACATGGATATTCAACTTTATTTCGTGAATGGCAAACTACCGGTGAAGCAAAAAAAATAAATAGAAGTTTCTCCGAATCGTTAGTGTTTCCATTTCCTAAAGATTCTGTAATTGTTGAAATATTTTCCCGCGATAGAAAAAATATTTATTATAAAATATTCCATCTTTTTATTAATCCGAAGAATTACTTTATAAAGCAGGATAACAGGAAACAATTCCCTTCGTTCAAAGTTTTTTATTCCGGTAATCCGCATAAAAAATTGGATATAGTTTTTATACCTGACGGATATACAAAAGATCAAATGAGCGATTTTAAAAAAGATTGCGTTAGATTCAAAAATTATCTTTTTGATTATTTGCCGTTTTCAAAAAATAAAAATAAAATTAATATTTGGGGTGTTGAAGCAGTGTCAAAAGATAGCGGTGCCGATATTCCTGCAGTTCATCAATGGAAAAGAACGGTTTTAGGCACAAGTTATTACACTTTTAACAGCGAAAGATATTTAATGACATATAACGATAAAGCCGTGAGGGACGTAGCCGCCAATGTTCCTTATGATCAAATATATATTCTTGTCAATTCCAAAAAATATGGGGGCGGTGCAATTTATAATTATTATTCGGTTGCGGCTGCAAAAAATAAAAAAGCCAAACAGCTTTTTATACACGAATTTGGACATGGTTTCGGAGGGTTAGCCGATGAATACTATAATTCGTCGGTTTCTTATGAAAATTTTTATCCTTTGGATGTTGAACCTTGGGAACCTAATATTACCACTTTGGTAAATTTTGCCGGTAAGTGGAAAGATATGATAAAACCGGGTACTCCGATTCCCACTCCCGATACGAAAAAATATGATAATGTAATAGGTGTTTTTCAGGGAGGTGGTTATGCTGCAAAAGGGATTTACCGCCCTTCCCGTAATAGTATAATGAAATCATTTTCATCAAATAAATTTAACGCTGTATCTAAACGTGCATTACAAAGAATGATAAATTTTTATGCAAAGTAATAACATTAAATAAATGTAAATAATCACTTGTAATTATAAATTATTTATGAAAATTTTTATCTAACGGTATTTGTGGGAAAAAATAATTAACCATCGACAAAAAGGTATATCCCTTTTTTATAGAAAGCTATTTAGTTAAATTTAATTGCTAAATAAATTTTTTCACAATTAAAAATGATTCTATGGAACAAAAACAATTATTCCGAGCAATTGACAGGGTAGCTTCAAAAGATTTTAGTTCGGAACACGAATTACTTATAGAAGTTGTAAAACAACTTGTAATTAAAGATCAAATAAATATTACAGGCGGTAGAGTTTGGAAATTAGATGTACAATCAAAAGCATATACACTTGTTTTTCAAGCCGGGAATGTACAAAGAATCAAACGCGGCTTCCGTCTTTTAGTTAAAGATTATCCGGTTTTTGAATTAATTGCAAAAGAAAGAACAATTCTTTCTAATGAAACAAATAAAATTCTCAGAGAAAAAGGTATAATCAGATATTCGGTTTCGGGAGTCGGCTCAAAATTAAAGGTTGATAATAATTTTTATTATGAATATTTACTTGCGGTAAACAGCGAAAACATTGACGATGCTTTAAGATATACATTAAATATAGTAGCAACGGTTTTAACTTCGAAATTAAGAGAAAGAAGAATTTCCACTTCTCATAAAAATCTTTTTCAAGATATTGATAAAGCCAAGCAGCTTCAAAGCAGTATACTTCCCGACCATGAATTTGTTTTTCATAATTATGAATTATACGGATTAACGGTACCTGCAGAAATTGTCGGAGGCGATTTTTATGATTATCTAACAATTGGTTCCGATGAAGAAAGATTGGGAATTGTGTTGGGAGATGCCGCTTCTAAAGGGTTAGCTGCTGCTGCCGAAGCAATGTATATTTCAGGTGCTATAAGGATGGCAAGTAATTTTCAAATAAAAATCTCTCCTTTGATGTATCAGATGAATCAACTTGTAAATAAAATTTTTAGCGATGATAAATTTGCAAGTCTATTTTACGGCGAAATTTCCGATGATAAAAAAGGATTGTTTTTATATGCTAACGCAGGTCATAACCCGCCGATTTTTGTCAAAAGAAAAAATAGACAAATTACATTTCTATCTCCTACCGGTCCGCTGCTTGGGCCGGCACCTAATTCGAAATATGAAACCGATAGTATTAATTTTAATGATGGAGATGTTTTGGTTATATTTTCCGACGGTATTGTTGAGGCGGCTAATGAAAAATATGAGTTTTATGAAGAGAAAAGATTGAAAAAGGTGATTTTGAAAAATTTGGAAAAATCCCCTAAAGAGATAGTAAATGCTATTCTTGGTGATGTAACAAATTTTTCAACTAATGACAGTAAATATCAAGATGACAAAACAATTGTAGTTATTAAACGGAAAGAACGAGATGGGTCTTATAGAAAAAATATTTAATGCCGGTGTTGTTGGTGCCGGGGGCGCCGGATTTCCCACACATGTAAAAGCGGGATCAAATGTAGAAATAATAATTGCAAACGGTGCCGAATGCGAACCTTTGCTGCATAAAGATTATGAATTAATGTTGAATTTTGCACCGCAAGTTGCAAAAGGAATGGAATTAATGTTTGAAAGCGTTAAAGCACAAAAAGGTTATTTCGGTATAAAAAGAAAAAATATTAAAGCGGCTGAAACAATTGAGCACGAGCTGAATAATTCAAAAATAGAGATGCATTTAATAGGCGATTTTTACCCTGCCGGAGATGAATACGAACTTGTTTATGAAACCACAAAACGTTTAATACCGCCACACGGTATTCCGCTTGATGTTGGATGCGTGGTTAATAATGTTGAAACGTTTTATAATATAGCAAACGCCTGCGAAGATAAGCCGGTTACTAAAAAAATTATTACCGTTGGGGGTGCTGTAAAAAAACCGTCAACTTTTTTCGTGCCTATAGGAACAAGTTTTGAAGATGTTATCAAGTTTGCCGGCGGTGCTTCGGTACCCGACTTCGGCGTTTTTGTTAGCGGCGTTATGATGGGTAAACTTTCTTTTGATTTAAATGATGTAATAACCAAAACGATTGCCGGTTTGATAGTTCTTCCCAAAGAACATTATTTGATTAAAAGAATGCAGCGTCCCGTTAGTGATATGAATAGAATCGGTAAATCCGCATGCGACCAATGCACCTATTGTACCGAATTTTGCCCGAGGTATTTGTTGGGATATGAAGTACAACCGCATAAAGTGATGCGCTCATTGGTATTTACTACTTCGGGTAAAAATATTTGGAATGAATATGCGGATCTTTGTTGTTCATGTGGACTTTGTACACTGTATGCTTGTCCGGAAGATTTATACCCCAGGGAAGCTTGTAATCAAAGTCAAAAAGAGATGAAGCGTGCCGGTAAAAGTCATCAACAGCAAAAAATTGTTAAAGTTCACCCTGTAAAAGACGGAAGAAAAGTGCCGTTGAAACAATTAATGAAAAAGTTGAATATAACTAAATATAATATGCAAGCACCGTTTTTAAATGAACAACCAGAACCCGCGGAAGTTAAAATTCCATTAAAACAACATATTGGAGTTTCCGCTAAAGCTATTGTACAAATAGGTCAATATGTTAAGGAAGGTGAACTAATAGGCGAAATTTTAGAAGGGAAACTCGGTGCAAAAATTCATTCATCTATTAGAGGTAAAGTAACTCATGTTAATGAAGAATTTATAAGAATTTGCAGATAAAAAATTAAAGGTAAATAAATGCAGATGAACTCATTAGGTTTAATAGAATTAACAAGTATTGCCGCAGGAATGC
>CAZXJG010000075.1:11413-14320 GCA_964640985.1 uncultured Melioribacteraceae bacterium
GCGGCAGTTACCAGTGCGGTTGATGCAGGCGCTTCAATAATTGCGGAAAAAGGACTTTTGGTCAATAAGGTAGTTATTCCGCAACCGCGTGAAGAATTATTGAATGAAATGATATAAATATCCCTTTCTTAATTTCAGTTTTTGTATTATCGATGCAAAATAAACCTTGTGTTTTTGAACGGGTAATTCAAAAACAACCTTGTAAAAATGAATTATAAATATTATCTTTGCTCTAGTTGAAATAAAGGTGATGTAAGTGAAACGATTAATTAATGCAAAACTAATTAAATGGGCAAATAGTCCACAAAGAAAACCATTGCTTTTACGGGGTGCCCGACAAGTAGGGAAAACATATTCGGTTAAACAATTTGGCGAGAAAAATATTGACGGGGAATTGCATTTAATTGATTTTGAAAAACATCCGGAGTGGCATTCAATTTTTAATAAAAATCTCGATCTGATAAGAATAATTTCCGAATTGGAGCTTGTCCTTGATAGAACAATTGATATTAAAAAAGATCTTCTTTTTTTAGATGAAATTCAGAGTTGTCCGCGTGCGTTAATGTCATTGCGTTATTTTTATGAGGAAATGCCGCATCTGAAAGTAATTGCGGCAGGGTCTTTATTAGAATTTGCCTTTACAAAAGTTTCTTTCCCTGTGGGGCGAGTTCAAACGATGACAATGCATCCGATGAATTTTATTGAATTTTTATATGCTGTAGGCAAAGAACTATTAGCTGAAAAATTACGCACCGGAGAAATTGAGTTCTCAGAAACTCTTCATGCAATACTTCTAAATGAGTTGAAACGATACTTCTTTATTGGTGGAATGCCGGAAGTAGTAAATTCTTTTGTTCAATCGGGTAAAATGAGAACGGCATTCGAGATTCAGAAAGATTTGATCTTAACTTTTAGAAACGATTTTTCAAAATACACAAATTTAGCTGATACGCGATGCTTGGATTCTGTTCTATTTTCTTGTGCAAGATTCGTGGGTAAACAAATTAAGTATTCCAAATTAGCCGAAGGTTATTCAACTCATACAATAAAAAAAGCTTTTGATCTTCTCTGTAAAGCAAATATATTATATAAAATTCTTTCGGTAAGTCAGGTGGGAATCCCACTTGGAGCAGTCAGTTCGCCTAAAAAATTTAAAGCATTGTTTTTGGATATCGGATTATTACAGAATTTTGCAGGGATGTCTGTAGATTTTGAATATCAAAAAATTAATTTGTTATCTATTTATAATGGGGCAATGGCGGAACAATTTGTTGGACAGGAATTGCTTTCACACGGGACTCAGTATCTTTACTACTGGGCACGTAATAGTAAAAGCAGTACAGCGGAATTGGATTACTTGATTGAAGTTCAAGAAAAAATATTGCCGATAGAAGTAAAAAGCGGTTCTTCCGGTAGATTAAAAAGTATGCATTTGTTTTTAGATACTTATCCCGATATAAAAACCGGATATGTTTTGCAAGATAACAAAGTTTCAGAAATTGAATCACAAAAGTTGAAATTCTTACCTCTTTATGCAACCTATTCTATTGGAGTTTAACATATTTTTTTATTAATTCTACCTTGTCATCAAATAGCCGTGGCAGCAACGCGAATAAAATTTAATAATAAATATCTATCAACGAGTAATAATTTATAATCGGAAAAACTTCAAAGTTCTAAAATTGTTAACAAATCTATATGCTGTTACAAGCGACCGAATCACAAAAACATTATGTTGCTGTTCGTCGGCAGAAATGAAATCATTTAATAATTCTTTGATTCAAATCTTCGGTTCCAAAATTATTTCTTATGTCCAAAATATAATTCATCTAATTCTATAAAATCATGTTTCTTATTTTTTGGGTTTCTTTTGTTCATCGCTTTCTCAATTTTATGAAACATTGGCCAAGCTGTTTGATATGATTTTATTGATAACTGCTTTTCAAATTGAGTTATGGAAATTTCATTTCCCATATTTGTCATCAAATAAATTCCCCAAAACCATTTCTGTAATGGTGTTCTTGTTTTGTGGAAAATTGTATTAGCTGTCAAAGAAGTTTGATAGCCGCAATTTTTACACTGGTAAAGTTTCTTCTTCGGTAATGAGTAATATTTATTGTAACCGCATCTTGGACAAACAAAGCCATTTTTCCATCTCTTGTTAAATAAATATTCTTCACATTCTTTTTCGGTAGGAAACATATTTTGGAATTCAAGAAAGGTATTATTTTTGTACATTACTGCTCCACAATAAAGGGATACAATTTTATTTGTAATTTTATGTTATACCAAAAAATATGTTGTTTTGTTTCTTTTTTGTAAAATCTAAATTAAGCGCTTGATAATGAAAAATAGATAAGACACGAATTACACAAATTTACACGAATGTTTTACGAATTTCTCTCCATTACTACTATCTTATTCTGCCGATGCAGACAGCCAAAAACAATATTATAAAAGCAGATTCATCGTTAATTAAAATTATCATTTACAAAATTCTTTTTTCGGAGCTAAGTTGATAATCATAGTTATATTCTGTATATTTTTTGTTTATCAAATTATCGTAGAATAAAACAATATATCTTTATTAATTATTGGATTAAAAATGCGGATTTTCAGAAAAGATTTAACAGGTATTAAATATATTATTACCCTCCTGATATTAACAATAATGTATGTATTATTGGTAAAAATAAATCCGTCATTTGGGCGTTTTCACATCGGGGTAACTTTATTGTGGCCTGCTGCAGGTTTGGCATTGGCAATATTGTTAGTTTATGGTTTCCGAATGATACCTGCAATTTTTTTCGGTGCGTTAATCGGTAGTTTATCGTTAAGAAATGGACTACTGTTTGCGATATTTGCAGCATTGGCTAACTCATTAGAAGCTTTTGTAATAGCATATCC
>CAZXJG010000076.1:0-10587 GCA_964640985.1 uncultured Melioribacteraceae bacterium
TACAAAAAACTATACGAATTACAATTTAGAAATGGACAATGAATTCTAATAATGAAAAAAAATTAAAAATCATTGACAAACTAATTTTTGGTTTTGTGATTTTATTTCTTCTCAGTCTAAACAATTCCATCTTTGTAAATCAAATAGGCTATTACGGAGCTTTATTATTATTTTTAATTCGGTATGCCGTCTCCCGGGAAAATCCTTTTGAGAAAACCGGATTGGAGATACCGTTTCTACTTTTTTTACTTGCCGAACTTATTTCAGCTATTCTTTCGGTCAACACTTCAAATGCTTTTCGCAATTTTTTTCATAGATTTTTATTAATTCCTACATTTTATGTAATAATAGCAGCAGTTAACAAACCGGAAAAAGCCGAATTATTTGTAAAAATTTATCTCGGAGCCGCACTGTTAACTATAATGGTTTATGCGGGATTTGCTTACGAATATTTAATACACCAGTTATATCAAATTGAATCGAAAGGACCATCGGTTTTTCAATATGTGATGACTGCAGGCGGTTTAATCAGTTTTACTACAATATTCTTTTTCGCATTTCTTGTAAATGAAAAAACCACTAAAAAAGTAAAAGCATTTTTAATACTATCTTTTTTAATTTCGTTAGTAGCGTTACTTTCCAGTTATACAAGAGCCGCCTGGCTTGGTGCTGCAACCGGAATTTTTGTTGTTCTTCTGCTGAAAAAGAAATGGGTAATTATAGGTGCTTTTGCCTCAATATTAATCGTATATCTATTGCTGAATCCCAACGAAAGCAAAATTTATATTTACAATATTGCAAATGGAAATTTGGCAGAAAAAATCGAAATAAATACCGGCGGCAGAGCTTCTTATATTTCGACCGATTCTACATATTATCTGCTTGCCGATTTTCAAGACGGCATTAAACTTATGAAAAACAAAAGAATTATATCACACTTAAACACACCTTCGCCCGCTGCTTTTGTCGGTTTGTGGAAAAACAATATTTACCTTTCTATGCTTGCCGATATGAGATTTTTTGTTTTTAAAAAAGATAGTTCAAATCAATTAAAAAAGATAAATGAATTTGTTTCAAGAGGAAATACAAGAAGTTTTCGGTTATATCATAATCGTCTTTATGTTAACGATATTGACAGCGGAATGACCGTGTTTTTAGATCCCTTTAATAGTTTACAAAAAGTTGAACTGCCGAATTTAAATGGAATTACCCATTTTGATATTAATAACAAATATTTTGCAGCATATTCCCCGAACGAAAAAGTTTTAAAAATATATACCGTAAAAAACTTTTTGCCAAATGTTTTAATTTATGAAAAGAAAATTAATACACACCGAGGTTTTATACGTGTTCATAAATCAACGGTTTATTTTATCGATAACCATAATTTTAATATTATTAAAATAAAAAATGATAAAGTTAAACCTTGGCAAAATATTGCCGGTCTATCCGATTGTAGATATCTGCAGTTTACCCCAAACGGTTTTTATGCTGTAAGCTTACGGGGCATTCTGTATAAAGTAAAAACCGATTCGTCGGATAATTTCACTATCCAACATAAGTGGAAATTATCCGGTTATCCTTCTTCATTTGAAGTAACCGGTAATAAGTTGTTTATTACATACTTCAAAAGAAATAGAATTGCTTCGATTGTAGACCCATATCACGTAACAAATATGGAAAGACTACAGCAGTGGGCTACGGGACTAAGAATATTTAAAGCACATCCTATTTTCGGCGTAGGCGATATTGACTTACATAAAACTTATTCGAAATATAAAAGATATTATGAACGCGAAAACTATGGACATCTGCATAATAACTATGTCCAATTTTTAGTAATATTAGGGGCATTCGGGTTTATAATAGTTCTCTATTTATTAGTAAAAATATTTCTTCTTAACGTGAAAATTTACAAACATTTGAAGAACATTAAATTTGCCGATTCATTTGCATTGGGAACTTTAGCAGCATTCTGCGGATTTTTAGTATCGGGCTTAGCCGAATGGAACTTTGGTGATCACGAAATTATTACAATGGTCTGGTTTACATTAGGGTTAAATTACGCTTTCTATAAATTTTATTTTAAAAGGAAAGAAATTGACAAAGCAGGTCAATAAAATAAGTTCTATAATAATTGCTAAAAATGAAGAACAAAATATTAGTCGATGTATTCAAAGTCAACTCGATTGTATAGACGAAATAATTGTTATAATAGATAAAGAATCTTCCGATAAAACTTTAGAAATCGTTAAATCGTACCCTCGTGTTATTTACGATGTTGTTGAGTGGCTGGGATATTCGGCAACAAAAGAATATGCTGTAAAAAAAGCTGCTAACGAATGGATATTATGGATTGATGCGGATGAAGTTTTAACAAAAGAACTTATTACGGAACTGCAAAATTTTAAATTCAAACATCCTGATAAAGCTGCATATAAAATTGCACGCCGCGCTTATTTTCTCGGTAAATGGATAAAACATTGCGGCTGGTATCCCGGCTATGTTGTTAGATTATTTAACAAAAATCTTAGTAAGTTCAGCAGCAATAGTGTTCATGAACATTTAATAATTGATGGTGAAGTAGGATTTTTAAAATCTGATCTCGAACATTATACCGACCCGTCAATTTCACATTATTTTGAAAAATTCAATAAATATACAACTCTTGCCGCTTTTGAATTAAACAAAAAAAATATTAAAGTAAAAATTTCAGATATAATATTCCGCCCGGTTTTTCTGTTTATTAAAATGTATTTCTTTCGTTTAGGGTTTTTGGACGGACTACATGGACTGATACTTTCGGTATTTTCGGCTTCGTATGTTTTTACAAAATATTGTAAATTGTGGGAATTAAATAGAAATAAAAATATTTCAAAGGTTAAAAAAGATTAAATGATATTAGGAATTATTCCAAACACAACGAAACAAAATGTTTTAAACGTAGTTGATAAGTTTCTCGTTAAATTAGAACAGCACAATATTCATTTCTATTTGAGCTCTTCAATCAAAACAATTAAATCCGAAACTAAAAATTTTAAAAAAATAAATTTACTTGATGATGCGGAATTGATTACAAAATCGGATATCATTGTATCGATAGGAGGAGACGGCACGCTTTTGAATACCGCTTATAAAGTAAGAAAATACGGCACACCGATTTTAGGATTAAATTTCGGTAAACTCGGATTTCTTGTAGAATTCGATTTAAATGAAATGGATCAACTAATTGAAGATTTAAAAATAGGAAATTATACCGTTGAAGAAAGAATGGGTCTTTCAGCAATCTGTCATTCGAGTATCGATAAAGAACTTTATGCCATCAACGATATTGTTATTGATAGAGGTCATTGGCCGAAAATGATAGAAATAACCATCCAAATTGACGGTGAATATGTTTCAACATTTTCTGCCGATGGAGTAATTGTGGCTACCCCAACCGGTTCAACGGGGTATTCGCTTTCTACGGGAGGACCAATTGTAAATCCTAAAGCACATGCAATTACTTTGTGCCCTATTTCACCTCACGCATTAACTATGCGGCCGTTAGTTTTATCTAGCGAACAAAAAATTTCAATTATTATTAAAACACATCCTTCAACCGTTCAAATAAGCTGCGACGGGCAACGGGTCCAGCATTTCAATCCGCCTATATCTGTTGATGTTGTTAAAAGTGTTTATCCTATGAAATTGGTTCATACCTTTTCAACAAGCTATTTCGAAATTCTTCGAAAGAAATTATATTGGGGTTTGGATGTTAGAAAAAATAATCATTTTTAGGAGGTTAAAATGATGAAACGGATTTTAATTTTTGTTCTTCTTCTATCCGGAAGTTTAACTGCACAAATTAAAAATAAAATTATAATCGATAAAGTAACCGATAAGCCGATGTTAATCGGTTTATCAAACAGAAAAGCATTTAGCGATTCTGCTTTTTCATGGTGGTTTAATGCTCAATATAATTTTTATAATATCGATTCTACTACACTTAATAAAATAAAAGATAAAATTAAAAATTACGATTTAACAATAGTAATGGGCACTTGGTGCAGCGACAGCAGACGTGAGGTACCGCGCATTTATAAAATACTCGATTATTTAAAATATCCTGAAAAACAATTAACACTGATAACCATTAATAGAAAATTACAAGCACCTGGAACTATTGTAAAAAATTTAGATATTAAACGTGTACCCGATTTAATTGTATATAAAAATAAAACGGAAATCGGCAGAATTATTGAGCATCCAAAAAAATCTCTTGAAAAAGATTTAGCTGCAATTATCAATAAAAAACTAAAGTGAAATCCGTAACGAATTGCTTCGTTCAAAGATATTTTTTGCTTCAATTCCGACAACAGAAAAGGGTGAAATGTTTTAGAAATCACACGTCCCGCGAGCAAATCAACTCCGCTTCTTTTTAATTTCCGGGCGCTTGAATCTGTAAGTATAAACTGCTTATTTTTATTTTCTTCGATAAGATTATGCACAGCACTAAGAATTTCGGGCGTTTTTTGAACCTCGTCAACTATCAATATAAAGGATGATTTGCTGGAAAACGTTTCCAAATTAACCGGTATAAACGAAAAAACAAAACTTGTTGAAATGGGATTAAAGGCTCTATTATCTCTGGAAAGCAGTAAAAGGCTTGCAAGGAAAGAATTCCTTTTTACACTGCTGCCACACCGACCCCGCCAAAAAAACTGCAGGCATTTAGTGGCAGAAATAAAATAATTGTATAAGTAAATAATCAAATTTAGCTTGGAAATTATAATATTAAATTTGATGCTTCAAATTTATTTTTTAGTAATTATTAAGGCTTCTGCAAAATTAAATATTTAACTAATTTGTCATTTCTTCCAAGGGAATGCCTTTCCATAGGGAGAAATGACAGATCCTTTATTTTGCAGAAACTCTTTTAATTATTTTTTTAAACAGCTGATTTTGTTATATTGATTTATAAATAACCTGCGTTAAAAAATACTGTCCCATTTAATTCATCTTCCGCAAAACGCACAACAACAAAAAGGGATTAAATATGTTAACATCTCTTTATAACATAGGCAAACAATTAAGCAGTAGAGTTGGGGTAACCGGACACGAATTTCACGAATTTTCACAAATAATAAATAGAAATTGAATAGGTGTTAAGAAAGGGATTGTTCAGTTGGATTTGAAAGTAAGATACTTTTAATTCGTGGGGAAAAAGCAATGCTCGATAGAGATTTGGCGGAATTGTATGGTGTGGACCAAAAATCTTAGTCGTCAAGTTAAAAGAAACAAAGAAAGATTCCCTGTGGAATTTATGTTTCAATTGACAAAGGCAGAAAAGAATAAACTGGTGACAAATTGCACCGGTTCAATTCGCTGAAACATTCCACAGCACTTCCACACGCTTTTACAGAAGATGGTACTGTTATGTTGACGACATAAAACAGACACGAATTTTCACGAATAATAAATATGGAGATGAAATGTGAGAATAAAAATCAAATTAAAATGCAGTTCCAATTTTAAATTGTCAATTAACTACAATTACGCTTTTTCCGCTGCAATTTATAAACTACTGAGATTCGGTTCTGAAGAGTTTGCTCAATTCCTACACAATACCGGTTATAAACATGCCGGCAAAACTTATAAACTTTTCTCTTTTGCTTTAAGGTTTGATAAGTTTAAGATACAAAACCGGCTGATACGTCTTTTAGAGCCGACTGCTTCATTAATTATTACTTCTCCGCTTATTGAAGAATTTATACAAAACTTTGTTTCCGGTACATTTCAAGAACAGCAAATTGAAATATCCGACAATATTACAAAAACTATCTTTTCAATTGAACAAATAGAGAGTTTACCTGCATCAGTATTTTATGATAAAATGAAATTTATAATGCTATCCCCAATAATCCTTTCTACAAAGCAACAACATAACGGGAAATTACAGCAATATTACTTTAGATATAATGACCCGATGGAAGAAATAAATAGAGTGTTGAATAAAAATTTAATTAGCAAATATGAAATAATAGAAAATACTGAATACAGCGGGGACGGAGTAAAGATTAAATGGGATGAAAAATATATACAACGAATGGTAGCACGGAAGAAAAGATTAACAAAGAAAATTACAGTTAGAAAAAGTGAACAGATAAAAATAGATTTAATTGGCAATCAATTACCATTTGAAATTGAAGGCGATACTGAATTAATTAAAATTGGATACGACTGCGGATTTGGTGAAAAGAATAGTCTGGGATTTGGATTAGTTGAAAGTAAATAATATAAAATTAAACAATTCGTGGTAATTCGTGTCTCTCTGTGAGTTACGTGGCGGAGCTGGACACAAATTTCGGACACGAATTTCGAACACGAATTTCACGAATTTGCACGAATAATAAATAGAAATTGGAGGTGAGATGTGAGGCTACATTTTTATTTAACACCAAATACTGAAACCGTTCCTTTTGATTACCAACATTCACTTATCGGAGCTTTTCATAAGTGGATGGGATGGAATGAGATTCACGATGAGATAAGTCTTTACTCATTGAGTTGGCTGCAAGGTGGCAAAATGGTAAAAGGTGGATTTAATTTTCCCAATGGTGCAAAATGGTTTGTTAGCTTTTGGGATGAGGAAATTGGAAAACAGCTTATGATAAATGTATTAAAAGACAATGTTGTTTGTTACGGAATGATTGTTAAAGAAATTCAAATGCAGAATACGCCGCAGTTTGGTAAAAAAGAAAGATTTAATGTAGCAAGCCCGATATTTATTCGTAAATATGATGAGAATAAAAGAGCAATTCATTTAACTACCAAAGATAAAGATGCGGATTTTTATTTAACAGAAACATTAAAAAAGAAATTAAATAGAGCAAATCTTTCGACAAATGTTAAGGTCAGTTTTGATAAAAATTATTTAAATCCTAAAACAAAACTTGTAAATATTAAAAATATTAAAAACAGAGCAAATTTTTGTCCAATTATTATTGAAGGTGAGCCGGAGGCAATAAAATTTGCATGGAATGTCGGTGTCGGCCATTCTACAGGTAGTTGTTTTGGAGCATTATTATAAGGGAGAAAAAGCATGTATTACGTAATAAAATATTCGGGACCATTTGGATATATAAAACCTTGGACTGCCGTAAGAGATGGAGAAACTTATAGTCAGCAGTTTTTGACACCTTCAATTATTAAGGGAATAGAATTGAAATTATTCCCTGAATTATTAAGAGAACCACTATCTATGGGTGAGGTTCAAAAAATTAGAAGATATAAATTGACTTATGATAAATTAGATGTTCAACAGGAACAAACTAGGGCGAAAGAATTTAAACGAACAACAACCAAGACAGGAATAGTTAAAATTAATACATCTATACTTAAGCGTGGGATTATGATCAATCCGGTTTTAAAACTTGCTTTTTCGTACGGAGAAGATGCCGAAAGAGCAATCCATCAACATATATGCCTTGTTCGTAATGAGGATATTTTAATTTCTGATTCAAACATGAAAGAAATAAAAGAAGAAGATTTTAACTTATTG
This sequence comes from uncultured Melioribacteraceae bacterium, assembly GCA_964640985.1. GTDB lineage: Bacteria > Bacteroidota > Ignavibacteria > Ignavibacteriales > Melioribacteraceae > CAZXJG01. The sequence continues at coordinate 7,544 of CAZXJG010000076.1, forward strand.
GATGGATTTGAATTAAGGTTTGAAAAAACTGAACAATCTTTTTTAGTAGGATTTAATAGATTCAACAATGCTGAACCAATGTATGGTTGGTTAGACATTGTTGGAAAACCAATAAGGAATGGATAATGATTTATGTTCATCCACAAATAAAAGCAAAAGGTAAACCGGATTATACACCTCTTGAGCAGCACTTATATGATGTTGCCATTACTGCTGAAAAAATTGCACCTTATTTTCATTTAGATTTGAAAACTGCATTTATTGGCGGCTTGTTACACGATATAGGGAAAGCAAACAAAATTTTTCAAGATAGGTTAACTCGCAAAATCACACGGCAAGACCAACCTTTCCGGCACGAAATAGCTTCGATATTTTTCCTATCGATGATTGATGAGAATAAAAGGGATTACGTTCTTGAGATGATTATTGCTCATCACAAGTCAATAAAAAACGACGTAAGAGAACTTGGGATATTAGATTTAGAAAACAGATTTGAAGACACATTTGCACTTCATTTAGGTGAGTGGGAAAGTTGGTCAAAAGCAGCAATAGAAATTTTAGTTTCTTTAGGGATCAAATATAAACCTATCAGTATTGATGATACCTATAATTCTTACAATTATGCCGTTAATTACTGTAAGAGGAGAGTATTAGGTTGGTCAAGATGGAAAGGTCTTATGGTTGCATCTGATCATTTTGCATCTGCATTAGTAGATAAAATGGAAAAAAATCTCAACAAAATTTTTAAAATACCAAACTTAAATTTCTATGAACAAAGGAAGAATAAACTATACCCACTTTCACTAATAAAAATCAATTCAAATAAAAAGCATACAATTATTACAGCAAGTACCGGTGCAGGCAAAACGGATTTTCTTTTAAGAAGATGTAAAAATAGAGTCTTTTACATTTTGCCTTTTCAAGCATCAATAAATGCTATGTATAATAGAATAAAAAATGATTTAGATAAATCTAACCCTAATCTTGATATCAGATTATTACACGGTTCGTCAAGCATAACTATTGAAAATGGGAAAATTGAAGAGAGAATGTTACAAAACAAAGTTGGAGCTTCAATAAAAGTTTTAACTCCGCATCAGTTAGCATCAGTAGTCTTTGGAATTAAAGGTTTCGAAACTATTCTTTTAGACATAGAAAATACAGATGTAATTTTGGATGAAATACATGTTTATACAGAGATAACGAGAGCTATTGTTTTAAAATTAATTGATGTATTAAAGTATATAAACTGTAGCATTCATATCGGAACAGCTACGATGCCCTCAGTGTTATATAAAGAAATAATATCAAAATTAGGGAAAGAAAATGTTTATGAAGTTAAGCTATCGAAAGCAAATCTATTATCATTTAATCGGCATATAATCTATAAAATAAATTCATTTGAAAGTAGTTTTGACGAAATTGAAAAAGCGATAAATGAGGATAGAAAGATGCTATTAGTTTGTAATAGGGTAGCAGTTTCTCAAAATTGGTATGAAACAATCTCTAATCGATTTCCTGCAACAAAAATTATGCTGATGCATAGTCGTTTTAAACGAAGTGACAGAAGCGAATTAGAAAAAAAACTTATTGAAGAATTTAGTAAAACAGAAAAATCTTGTATTGTGATTTCTACACAAGTAGTTGAAGTAAGTTTAGATATTAGTTTTGATGTGATGATAACTCAAACGGCACCTTTAGATTCACTTATTCAAAGATTTGGTCGTATAAATAGAATAAGAAATGAAAATACAATTGGAAAATACAAACCAATTTTCGTAATTAAACCACCGGAAAAAGAGAAAGAAGCTTTGCCTTATAATCTTGAAATTTTACAACGGAGTTTTGAGATATTACCTGATGGAGAATTGCTAGAAGAAAAAGATATGCAAAGAAAAATAGATTTGGTATTTCCAAAAATAGTTGATGAAATGGCTCTTGATAAAGATGCTATTTTCAAAAAGGGAAATTGGGAAATATTTTTGCTTCGACATAAATCAAAATCTGTGTTACTGCAACAATTAGATATTGATAACGTAAGTTGTATTATAGAAAGCGATGAAGAAAATTATTTGTCTGCAAATTTTGAAAAAAGAAAATCTTTCGAAATTCCCGTTCGGTTTAATTCAATAGCTTATAAAGGGTTAAGACAAGCAGATTATGGATGTAATCCCTTTATAATTCCTGATAAAGCATATTCGGAAATAATTGGTTTGCAATTGCAATTTGTTAAGCCTGAACTTTATAAAACAAAATTTATTTAGAAGGTGAAAAATGTACACAACAGTAATAGGTAGAACGTTTTTAGATGCTTATAATAAAAGAGAAAATTCAAACTACACGGCAAAGGATTTTTTTGAGGAAGTATTCATCTCCTTTTTTTATGATCATCCTAAATATTTAATGACAGGAGGGAATTCCCCTCTTGAAAATCCCAAAATACGTTGGAAAAAAGGGGAATATCCAGGTAAGGAAGAAAGGAGCGGCAGAATAAGAAAGACTATTGAAAAAATTGAAAATAGTCCGGCTGATGCAAGTATTGCTATTGGTTTTCCTTCATTAGATTTATCTGCAACGACTTCTGCGCAGATAACTGATTTATCAATAAAGTTTAATAAAGATGATATTTATTTATCTTGGATTGGAAGTGGTTTAGGAATTGGTGTATATGGAGGATTAATTCTTTTATTTGATCATCCTGAAATATTATTACAAACCTTTGATGGATGGAAATATTACCGTTCTTACTTAAATGATAAAGCTTATAAAAAACTTCGAGGAAATCAAATAACAACTTGGAATGGCCAATGGTTAAGTCATCTAAATTCAGAAGATTATTTTCCGGAAAAACCTTTATTGGATTTTACTGATAAAGCAATGCAAACAAATAAATCAGGCGAAATGGAATTTTTTACTCAAACGTGGGTAAAAATAATTCTTGCAATTTCCAATGTGGTTAAAGAAAAACAAATACTTGCCTATGTTTATAATTTAAGTCAGACTAATACAACAATCGGATTTATTCCCATCAATATTTATTCAAT
>CAZXJG010000076.1:10597-14279 GCA_964640985.1 uncultured Melioribacteraceae bacterium
GATTACCTGTAAGATTAAAGAGGACTCCAATAAATTTTAAAACCTATTTATCTTTACAAAAAACTATTTGGGGAAAATAATTATCTCAAAGATGCAAATAAAATTGAAAGTTTATATGGCACTGCATTTGGTTTTGCCACAGCGTGTCAAAGAGGGCAAATTGGGATTCAAGCTCTCGAACCGAAAGGTTTACGTCAATATATGACTAATAATCATGGAAAAATAAAAATGCCGAATTACACTAAAGCAAATGAAGAACAAATAATTAACTATAATACATACATAACATGGGTGATAGCTATGCTTAATAATGAAAAACTATGGGACCTTGCCGGTGAAGTTGCTACTAATTTAATCTCTTTTATAAAAGCTGACGAAAAAGGGGAAACCAGCAGAAAGAGACCAAATGCAATTAATGAAATTTTGGAGGTTAAAAGCAAAAAGCAATTTCTTGAAGCTTTAATTCCAATAATGGAAGAAACAGATGATAAAGAGCCTTTTGTTAAGTTAGGTTATGAAGTTAACAAAATGGTATCTGATAATTTTCCATATTTTCACACTTTAATTCGGTTTAGATATGCTGAAAAAAATAATTAAAACTAATTAGGAGTAAATCATGAATTCAACTATTTATTTAAGAGGTCTGCGACATGTGGACTTTTCCGTATTTGCCGTAGAAAAAGATCAAAAGAAATATTATGACACACAGTTTGAAAGGTATGTTCCTTATGCAAGCGGTCAGCAAGTAAAAAGATCAATCATTGAACGTATGGTTTGGGAGGCATCGGAAAAACTTTCCCCAACAACATTTGTATTTAAAAAAGAAAAATTAAAAGAAGAAGAAGTTTATGGAACTTGTAATCCGCGAGATATTGATCAACTAATTGGCGGCTGGATGAAAACACCAAAAGGTGGGAACGAAAGGTCTATTAAAAGAAGAAGTCCTTTGTCAATTTCGGCGATGAGACCAATTCATCCTTTGCTTGCCGGAATTACAAAAGAAAATTTGAGTTTTGATAGAACTAATACTTCAAATATAAATAATATTATTGTAAGAGATACGAATGGGAATATACTTTCAAAGGAAGAAGTTGCAGAAATGTTAGCAGGTTCGGCACGTAGTTTAAATAGGAAATGGATACAGGATAATGGAAGAGCTACGGGGCTTTTCATATATGATATTGCAATTGATTTAAGAAGGCTTTTTTGTGTTTCGGCCGATTTATTTGAACCGGAAGTAACTCCTGCTCAAGTTGAAGAACTTAAAGCAGGTGGATGGATAGAAGCAGAAAACATTTTTGGGCCATGTTTATTAGCTCCAAGAGAATTAAGGGAAAAAGTAATTCCCGCTTTGGCTAACTCACTAATTAACTGGCGAATTACATCAAATCAATCAAGAACATTTAGTTTAATGGAAACACTTGTTCTTGTTATTAGTGAAAATGCAAATAAATTACCGGCTGTAATTAGAGCAAAATTAATTGCAGAGTCAGAAAAACCTAAAGCAAAATTAATTGTTGAAAATATTGATGGAGCTGATGTATTTATAACATTACCGGCAGCGGGATATTTTGTTACAGAAAATGAATCAGTTGATGCACTTGAAGAAGCTGAAAATAAATTAAAGGGAATGATGAATAAGTATGATTATGAAAATCAACTTTCATAAAATTATGCATATTCAATAAGTAAAAACTAAACGACTATGAAGATATTTATAACTATGAATCCGGGTTGGTTAGCAAAATTGATAAAAATATTAATTATAGGTTTTTAATTTTTCTTATAACTTAAAATAACTCATTCATTTAATATAATCTCTTTTAAGTTAGTGAAAATTCGTGAAATTCGTGTCTTATGACGGGAACACAAATAGCATATTACTTTCTTTGTGAACGAAAACTTTGGTTGTTCACTCACAAAATTGCAATGGAGCACAACAGCGATATTGTTGCAATGGGTAAATTTATTTCCGATACGACTTACGGACGTAAACAACACGAAATCCGCATTGATGACATTGTGTTAGATAACTACGACCCAAAAACAAAGACAATTCACGAAGTCAAGAAATCCGACAAAATGGAAGATACTCATATCTGGCAGGTAAAGTACTACATAAGTGTTTTAAAAGAAAAAGGAATTGACGGTGTAAAAGGAATAATAGATTATCCGAAACTAAGACAAACAGTTGACGTTGAGTTAACAGAAAAAGACGAAGAAGAACTTAGCATGATTAGGATTAAAATTAAGAATATCTTAGATGTGGATAAACCGCCGGATGTGATTAATAAATCGTTCTGTAAAAAGTGTTCATATTATGATTTGTGTTATATCTGAAGACACTAATTTCACGGATTAACACAAATAAAATATGAGGTGGAAAATGGAAATTATTTTCGAAACTAAAGCAATTAAAAAACCAACAGTCGGCAATGTAAAACAAACTTTAAATTACTTAGCGGCATCAAAAATTAGTTTAGAATTATTATTAAATTTTAGTGAAAATTTTTTAACAAGTAAAAAGAGCAGTATTTTAATTTGTGAAAATTAGTGTAATTCGTGTCTATGAAAAGAAATTACTACATATTCAGTAGCGGAAAACTAATCCGTAAACAAAATACACTTTACTTTGAACCTGGTAAAAGTGAAGAACCTTCCGAAAGTGAAGAAGATATTATAGAAGTTGAAGACGAATCTTCCGATGAAAAATTAGAAGAAAACGAACCGAAAAGATTACCACGTAAACCTTTGCCGGTTGAAGACATTGAAGCTATCTATTGTTTTAGTGAATTAAGATTTAATACTAAGTTCTTAAATTTCCTTGCGCAAAATCAGATTACATTGCATCTTTTTAATTACTATGGTTACTATAGCGGAAGTTTTTATCCGCGTGAACCTTTTGTTTCCGGTAAATTATTGGTACAGCAGGTTAAGTCTTACACTAATAATAAAAAACGCGTTTTAATTGCTCAAAAATTTGTTGAAGGTTCGGCACAAAATATTAGAAAGAATCTTCTTTATTATAATGCACGAAATAAAGATATGTCACCTTTCATCCCGCGAATTGATAAACTGATTAAGAGAATAAAAGAAACAACGGATGTACAAGAATTAATGGGAATAGAGGGTAATATAAGATCAACCTATTACGTAACATGGAATTTAATAATTGATGAGCCAATCAATTTTACGAAACGGGAAAAACGACCGCCTACCAATGAAATAAACGCACTAATATCATTTGGTAATTCGTTAGTATATACAACTGTTCTAAGTGAAATTTATAAAACTCAATTGAATCCTTTAATCAGTTTTCTACACGAGCCGGGCGAAAGAAGATTTTCCCTTGCCTTAGATTTAGCAGAAATATTTAAACCGCTTCTTTCCGATAGAATAATTTTTAGTTTGCTTAATAAAAAACAAATAAAAGAGAAACATTTTGATAAAAAACTGAATTATTGTCTATTGACTGAGGAAGGGCGAAAAATTTATTTGCGCGAATATGATGAGAAATTGAAAACCACAATAAAACACAGAACCTTGAAAAGATCTGTTAGTTACAGACACTTAATTAGATTGGAATGTTATAAGTTGATAAAACATATTATTGGAGAAAAGGAGTATAAGCCCTTTAAAATCTGGTGGTAGACACGAATCCCGATAAAAAACATCGGGACGA
>CAZXJG010000077.1:0-14176 GCA_964640985.1 uncultured Melioribacteraceae bacterium
TATTCCACATCCAGCCATATTGGGCATTAACAATAGCTATTGGTCTAAGTGAACCTGCCAAAAGTATTACCCCCGCTACAGAAAAGCCCATCGAAACTTCGTAAGAAACCATTTGTGCTGCCGAACGGATACCGCCGAGAAGTGAATATTTGCTCCCCGATGACCATCCCGCTAAAGTTATAGCATAAACCCCGAGTGATGTAAGTGCCAAAACATACAACACTCCAATATTTACATCTGCGAGTGCCAAGTTGATTTTTTGCCCGAATAAATTAACAGTCGGACCTATGGGAATAACCGCATAGGTTGAAAAAGCAACAAAAAGAGCGATAAAAGGAGCTAATGCATGAATTTTTTTATTTGCCGCCGTTGGTACGATATCTTCTTTCAACAAAAGTTTGAACACATCTGCAAAGGGCTGTAATGCACCTCTCCAGCCGACTCTATTTGGACCGTAACGGTTTTGTGCCCAAGCGCTGACTTTTCTTTCAAATAATACGCTGTATGATACTGTTAATAAAATTACCGTAACAGCTATTAAAATTTTGATTACTGCAATTATTACAATTTCCCAAACACTCATTTCTTATTTGCTCCGCCTAAGCTGTTTGTGTTTCAATTATTTTAAAATTCTTTAAAAATGCACCGGACTTTCCTATAGTATCGTAATCAAGCCCTTTGAAATATTTATTTCTTCCTGCTAATTCACTAAATACTTCTTCTGCCATATTAAATCCTCTTTTTCCACCAAGAGCAGACAGCAAATTTGAAATAATTTTCCAACTACTTTTCGCATCAACCTTTACTCCGTTAGCCCAGCGGTCGTATTCAGTTCCAAATTTATCTAACCTACTCATTTCCAAATTATCTAAAGCTCTATCCATTGTTGCGGTTGTAACGGCAGGTTGTATTCTTTGTACTCTGCCTTGAAAGTTAACAAACGTACCGTGCTTTTCTGCATAGGTTGAAGATGCAAAAAGAATATCGGATAATTTTGCCGTTGCATTCCAATTGTGTGAATGAACAATCAACAGATCCAATTTTGCTAATATTTCTTCAAAGCTGTTATCGAGAGCAACGATATCTTCATCAACAACATAAAGAACTTTAATCTTTTTTGATTTAACGGCATCCTTTAAATCTTTGTAAGAAATTCCGTTATTAGTCGGTACTATTCCAATAAGCTCGGCACCTAATGCATTCGGTGATTTATCTTCCGTAATTAAAATATCATCTCCACTTTTAGGTATAGAGTGACGGAAAAAATCGATATTCACCGAACCGATTCTGCGGGCTAATTTTAGTAAACTATAATTATCTTCACAAGTTGCAAACGCTGATCCTATAAAAGCTATTTCTTGGGGTTTGAACAATTTAAGACTACGAATTGCTTCTTTTTCTGCATCTTTCCAATCGGATTGTTTTAACTCGCCATTTTTCCGTATAAACGAACCGTCCACTCTATCGTTACTATTTACAAATTTAAAGGTATTCAACCTACCGCTATCACACATCCAATAATCATTTACATCTTTATTAAAACGAGGCGTAAGTCTTAAAATTTCATTGTTTCTTACACCTATTTCGATATTACAGCCGCGCGAGCAACCGATACAAACAGAATCTGTAAAAGACATTTCCCACACACGTGCTTTAAATCGAAAATCTTTGCTGGTTAAAGCACCAACCGGACAAATATCAACGGTATTAAGAGTATAAGGATTATCAAATTCTTCATCGGGAAAAGTAGTAAGAGTTACACAATCACCGCGCATTGTAAAAGTAAGCTGAGGCGACTTCGCAATTTCATCTGTAAACCTAATACAACGGGAACATTTAATACATCGCTCGGCATCAAATTTAATTCTCGGTCCTATATCTACATGTTTTACGTTATGTGTTTTTTCTTCGATAAACCGGCTTTCGCCGAGGCTATATTTGTAAGTGTAATCTTGTAAATGACATTCGCCTGCTTCGTCACAAATAGGACAATCCAAAGGATGATTTATAAGGAAAAATTCCATTACAGCGTTTCTGGCGTCAACAGCTTTTTCCGATTGCGTATGAACAACCATCCCATCGGCAGCGTAAGTAGAACAAGATATTGCAAGCTTGGGTATTTTTTCAATTTCCACCAAACACATTCTACAGTTTCCCGAAACAGAAAGACTTGGATGCCAGCAAAAATGTGGAATATATATTCCGTTATCTTTTGCCACTTGAATTACTGTTTGCCCCGGTTTAAATTCTATTTCTTTCCCGTCGATAGTTAATTTTGGCATAATTTTAACCTTAAATTTTAAGCCGCAGATTGCAGCAGATGATTTTTAGAGCTAATAACTACAGTGTTAAATTTATCTTCATTAAGCAATTCGTTGGATAGTAAAAATATATCATTTGTTGTTACTTCATCAATTTTTTTAATGGTTTCATTAATGGTTTTTACTTTCCCATAATATATCAGCGAATTAGCAATTCTCATCATACGATTTGTTGTGTTTTCGAGACTTATTAATATATTTCCTTTTAAATATTCTTTTGCACGGTTTAATTCTTTTTCCGGAATTTTTTTATCGCGTAATTTTTTAAATTCTTTTATTATCAATTCTCTTGCTTTTTCAACAGATTGATCTTTCGTAGAAAAATAAACGCCGAATGTAGAAACGTCCTTAAAAAAATTAACAAATGAATTGATTTGATAAGCAATACCATTTTTTTCACGCAGCCTTTGGAAAAGCCGTGAACTGCTTCCGTCTCCGAGAATATGAGATAACAAACCAACAGATGTGCTTTTTTTACTTATCAAACCGTAAGTCGACCGCGCTAAAATCAAATGTGCTTGCTGAATATCTTTATATACAAATTCATTTGAATTTGCTTGTTGTTTAATATGTTTTCGTACATTATAAGCTTTCCCGAAATCTTTGTCGATATATTTTTTTACAAGTTTAATTAATTTTTTATGTTCTACTGCACCGGATGCAACAATAAAAAAGTTGTTAAAACCGTATTTTTTTGAAATATGATTTCTAAGTAAATCGGGAGAAATCTTTTTTATGTTTTTTTCGCTGCCGATTATAGGCAGTTCAAGAGCATTACCCTTGTAGATATTCGATTCAACTTTATCAAAAATAAGTTCTTCAGGTGAATCTTCGATATCGTGCATCTCATCTATTATAACATCGGCTTCTTTTTGAATCTCACTTTTTTCGAACAAAGAATTTTGCAGCATATCGGCAAGCACATCAAAAGTTTTTTCAATATGACGGGATAGACCTCTGCCGTAATAACAAGTGTGATCTTTAGTAGTAAAAGCATTTAGGTAACCGCCGAGCGACTCGATTTCCTCAGACATTCTTTTGGCGGTTCTTTTTTTTGTCCCTTTAAAAAACATGTGTTCCAAAAAGTGACTGATCCCGTTATTTTGATGATTTTCGTCCCGTGATCCTACATTGAACCAAAATCCTAATGAAAACGATTTTACATACGGTAAATTCTCTGAAACAAGAGTTAATCCGTTTGGAAATCGGGTTATTTGGCAGTCTTCCAAAATTTTCTCTTTCTAAAAAATCATTAAAATAGACTTTAAATATATGGAATGCGTTTTACCGAAGCAAGAAATAGAATTGGATGATTTGCTCCATTTTCAAATTAATCGAAAAAATCTCATAAATGAGTCGAATCTATTTTCTAAATAAAATACTGCTATTCAAAACAAAGCAGAAGAAGTGAAAAAAAATTGAAAATGTTTAACGTGGACAAAATATTCCGATAATAATAATTTTCTGTTTTTTCCGCATTAATTTGAATTGTTGATTATATTGCTATAAAATAATCTGAATTTTCTTTTATTAAAAAAGATGGTAAATATGTTTTCAAAAGTATTTTCAAGCGCCACCTTCGGAATAGATGCATACATAGTAGAAGTTGAAACAAATTTAGAAAAACAAATACCTTCATTTACAATAGTAGGATTGCCCGATAACGCTGTAAAAGAAAGCAGGGAAAGAGTAACCGCGGCAATAAAAAACAGCGGTTTTGAATTTCCATTAAGAAAAATCACCGTTAATTTAGCGCCCGCAGATATAAAAAAAGAAGGAAGCGCATTAGACTTACCGATTGCACTCGGAATACTTTCCGCCAATAATATAATTGACAAAAAAACTTTAACAAACTTAGTTTCTTTAGGAGAATTATCATTAGACGGTACACTTCGAAGATTAAAGGGAGCATTACCTATAGCGGTAGAATCACGAAAACGTGGTATTAAAAAATTAATTTTACCGATCGAATCGGTTAACGAAGCTTCCATTGTTGAAGGGCTGGAAGTATTCGGAATGAAAAATTTAAATCAAGTAATTAATTTTTTACGCGGCGAAGAAAACATTAGTCCGACTTTTACAAAAATTGAAGAAATATTTTCCGATGTAAACCGTTATCATTTGGATTTTTCCGATGTAAAAGGGCAGGAAAATGTAAAACGCGCACTTGAAATTGCCGCTGCCGGTGCTCATAATATTTTGATGATAGGACCTCCTGGTTCGGGCAAAACAATGCTTGCAAAACGTTTCCCATCAATATTACCTCCAATGACATTTGAAGAAGCATTGGAAACCACAAAAATTCATTCGGTCGCAGGGATACTTCCGAAAGAAAAAGCATTAATAACCGAACGTCCTTTTCGCAGCCCGCATCATACGGTTTCCGATGCTGCGCTTATAGGCGGAGGTTCATTCCCTCGTCCCGGTGAAGTTTCTTTTGCTCATCATGGCGTTTTGTTTTTAGACGAGTTACCTGAATTCAAAAAAAATGTTCTCGAAGTTCTCCGGCAACCCATCGAAGATTACAGAGTTACAATAAGCCGTTCAAAAATGTCTCTTGAATTTCCGGCAAATTTTATGTTAGCCGCTGCAATGAACCCTTGCCCCTGCGGATATTATACCGATCCCAATAAAGAGTGTACGTGTAATACCGGTATGATTCAAAGATATATGTCTAAAATTTCGGGTCCATTGTTAGATCGAATCGATATTCACATAGAAGTACCTGCCGTACATTACAAGGATCTTTCTTCAAAAACCAAAGGTGAAAGTTCTGCCGAAATACGAAAACGTGTTGTGGCTGCGCGTAAAATTCAACATGAACGCTTTAAAAACAGATCTCACCTGTTTAACAATGCCGATATGGGAACTAAGGAAGTACGGGAATTTTGTAAATTAAATGATGCGGGATCGGAATTATTAAAAATGGCAATGACAAACTTAGGGCTATCTGCAAGAGCTTACGATAGAATTTTGAAAGTAAGCAGAACTATTGCAGATCTTGAAAACAAACCTGATATATTACCTCAACATTTAAGTGAAGCTATCCAGTATAGAAGCCTCGATAGAGAATTATGGAATCATTAAACCTCATAAAAACACCAAAACTAACTGCGCCCGGATATTCTATAATAAGTTAAAATTTATATAAAGTTCTTTTGATAAAAATTAATAGTGTTTTTCCGGATGTCTTGTATCAATTACCCGTTTTTCCGTAATTATTTTATCAATAATTACATCGTGCGAAGTATATTCAATATAATCGAAAAGCTGAAATTCGAAAGCAAGCACATATTTGGGAGTGAAGGTTTTTTTTAGAAGATTGTCGTAATAACCTCCCCCGTTACCAATCCTTATTCCGTGTAACGAAACCGCAATGGCAGGAGCTAAAATTAAATCGATATCACTAAGGTCGTCGTCGAAACCAATTTTTGGTTCTAAAAAACCATCCTCGTTTTCGGTTAAATGTTCCCATCCAAAAAAATATGACCGTCGAAAAGTTTTTAATTTTTTATTTAATTTAGGCAGTACAATTGTCTTGCCCATATCATTTACAAAATTAATTAAAAGCTTTGTGTCGAATTCATTCGGTTTATTGGTTATATAACAATAAACCGTATTAGCATATTTAAAATCGTCGGTATATGAAAGTCGTTCGATTATTTTTAAACTTTTATTATGAATTTCAGAAACTGAAAAATCTTTTCTACGTTCAAAAACAAATTCACGTGCTTTAGATTTCGGAATTACATTTATTGCTTTCACGTAATTAGTAGTTTTTTTGAATTAACATTTAAAAACCGGGCAAATCTATATATAATCAAATTCATTTTAATTTAACATTTAAATAAGTTAAGAGTTCTGCTTTATTAACCCGTTCTTGTTTCATAGAGTCTCTTTCGCGTACTGTAACTGAGTTATCTTCAAGTGTTTGTGTATCAACGGTAATACAAAACGGCGTACCTGCTTCGTCTTGGCGCCGGTACCGTCTTCCAATAGCGCCCTTGTCGTCATAAAACACGCGCAGAAAAGGACGAAGCTGAACTTCAATTTCACGCGAAATTTCGGGCATTCCATCTTTATTTACCAAAGGGAAAATTGCCGCTTTAATTGGAGCTAATTTGGGATTAAGACGAAGAACAACTCTCGTTTCACCTTTTACTTCTTCTTCATCGTAAGCATCAATTAGAAAAGCCATAAAAGAACGGCTGGCGCCGGCAGAAGTTTCAATTATATATGGAATAAATTTTTCTTTCGTTTTTTCGTCAAAGTACTTTTGCGATTTACCCGAAAATTGCTCGTGCCTGCTGAGGTCAAAATCGGTTCTGTTATGAATACCTTCAATTTCACCCCAGCCAAAGGGGAATTGATATTCTATATCCGTAGCCTCTTTTGCATAATGTGCTAATTTATCTTCGGGGTGATCGTGATAACGTAATTTTTCAGGATTTATTCCCAAATTTTTATACCATTGAATGCGCCTTGTTTTCCAGTCTTCGTAATATTTTTTATCCTCAACCGGTTTAACAAAATACTGCATTTCCATTTGTTCAAATTCACGGGTACGAAAAAGAAAATTTTTTGTGTTTATTTCGTTTCTAAAAGCTTTCCCGATTTGAGCAATTCCAAAAGGCAACTTTTGACGACTTGAATTTTGCACATTTAAAAAATTTACAAAAATTCCCTGTGCAGTTTCCGGACGCAAATAAACAACATTGTCTTGGTTTTCAACAGAACCGATAAAAGTTTTGAACATCAAATTAAAGCTTCGGGGTTCTGTAAACCTACCTTTAGTTCCACAATTCGGGCAGCTTATTTCGTTTAATAATTCGAAGGCTAAATCTTTATTTTCTAAAATTGCTTCAAATTTTTCTTCAAGATTTTCGTGTAAATTAATTATGTTATCTAATAAAGGGATTTTTTCGGGATTATTATTGTTTAATGATTCGTTAAGGTGTTTTAAAATTTTTTCTTTCTTTTTTTCAGAAATCGATTCACCCAAAGTATCGAGACGAAAACGCGCTTTACATTGTTTGCAGTCAATCATCGGATCGGTAAAATTTTCTACATGTCCCGAAGCCTGCCATACACGTGGATGCATTAAAATAGAAGCATCCAATCCTTCAATGTCATCACGGAAAGTCATAGCTTTCCACCATTCTTCTTTTATATTCCTTAAAAGTTCAACTCCTAATGGACCATAATCCCAGCATCCGTTAAGTCCCCCGTAAATTTCACTCGATTGAAAAACAAATCCTCTCCTTTTTGCAAGAGAAACAATTTTTCCAATTACTTCATTTTTGTTTTTTTGTGTGATGACATACCTCAAACTTGATTTTTGAAAGAGTTAATATAATACTTTTAGCATATTTTTCAGAATAATTGATGTTTATTTCCGATACAATATGCGTAAAATAGAATGTATTTTGTGATTTAAATGATTAAATCAGTTGCCACCGAGTGGTCGGTGGCAGCAATTCTCTAAAATATAAGGTTTACGCAATTTAGTTGCTGGTCACGAACCATTTCGTGGCTCATCATTCACATCATGAAATGATTCATAACGACTAAGTTAAGATTCTCGAATCAAGATTCCCGGAATCTCAAAGATAAACTCAAATAAAATTTTCCTTAATGCAATACTGCAGATTCCGGGAATCTCCATATCCACTACCACCAACAGAGAATAAGCATGCAAAGGCTTTTAAAAATTAGTAACATTATTTATCAATCCGATATTATTACATTTATCGCATTCAAATTGTAAAGTTACGTGAGAAACATTAAATTTTGAATGAAGTAACTTTTCAATTTCTTCTTGAATTAATTCCGTTTGGCTAACCGTCATATCGGTTACTTTTACGTGAGCTTCAAAATGAATATCATTTTCGTTAACTTGCCACAAATGTACATGGTGAATATTTTTAACTGCTTTTAATTTTGTTATTTCTTTTTCAATTTCGGTAATAGAAATATTTTGCGGAGACCCCATCATCAATACACTTGTTGCGTCTTTTACAATACGGTAGCTTTCTTTGATAATGTATAATGAAATAAAAACGGTTATTAACGGATCTATCCAAAAAATATTTAACGTAACAATAAAAATACCGCCGATAATTACACCTAAACTTGATACCGAATCACTAAGTAAATGAAGGTAGACCGAGCGGATATTCATACTTTCATTTGAACCGCTTTTTAACAGCAAAGTTCCCGCTATATTAGCAAACAGACCGATAGACGCAACTATTATCATAATATTGCCTTTAATTACAACGGGTTCAACAAATCTATGGTAGGCTTCAAAAAAAAGATAAATACTTATTGCAATTAAAACGGATGAATTAAATACGGCAGCAAGTATTTCAGCACGTTTATAACCAAATGTGTAGCTCAAATTTTTCGGTCGCTTTTTTAACTTGATTGCCACATAGCTTATAATTATTGCAATACCGTCGCTAAAATTATGAAGTGCATCGGAAATAAGCGAAAGACTGCCCGATAAAACTCCGCCTATAATTTCGACAATGGTGATAATAAAATTTAAAATCATTGTTATAAAAAGCTTAAATGACGATACATCGGAATCGTGCAGATGATGATGTTGATGAGAATTATTGGATGACATGTTATGCCTTAATTAAAATTATCGTTTCAAATTCTAATTTAGACAAAAATAAAATATAGATAGAATTTATAAAATAATTATTTGCTTGCGTCATGAAGTTGCCGTAGATAAGTAATTACACTTTCGCGGGATAAAATACCGATGAGATTATCATTATCATAAACCGGGAGTTGATTAACACCATCTTTATCCAATTCTTTTAATGCATCTAAAATCGGTTGATCCGCATAAAGTTTTTTTATTTCAGAAATAGAAACCATAATTTCGGTAACAAAAGTAGTATTCCATCTAACTTTTGATATTTTATGTAAATTATGAATAGTAAGAAACCCGATAATTTCATCATCTTTTTCGACGAAAAAAAATCTTCTGTGTCCGACAAGAATTTTATTATCAATAAACTCATCAAGTGTAGTATCAGCCGGTACTATTGCATAATTACGGCTATAAGCATCTTGAACTTTATGCCCGGATAATAATTTGTCTAATGCCTGCTTTTGCATTTGAGAAAATGCAGCGCTTTCTAAAAACCAGCCGATAAAGGCAGTCCAAATACCATCGCCAACAGCCCCTCCAAAAATTTGTAGAACACCGATAAATATAAACAGGAAACCGAAAAATCTGCCGGCAATAGATGCCGTTATGGTAGCTCTCTGAAAATTTTTAGTAAACGCCCAAACAATAGCTCTAAGTATTCTTCCACCATCTAACGGAAAGCCGGGCACCAAATTAAAAATTGCCAAGATAAAATTAATAAATGCCAAATATTTAAATATATCCGCCCAAAAACCAAACCGGCTAAAAATTTCTTGAAACAAATAGAAAATCCCTGCAAGCAAAAAACTTGTTAAAGGTCCTGCAATTGCAATCCAGAACTCTTCCTTCGCCTTTTTGGGCTCTTCTTGAATTTCCGCAAGTCCGCCGAAAACAAATAATGTAATTTTTCTAACTTTAATTTTATATTTTATTGCTACAAATGAATGACCTAATTCGTGCAGCAGAACGCTTGCAAAAAATAAGATAGAAGTTATAAATGCCCCCGACCAATATAACACAACACCCCAGCCTTTGAATTGGGTGGGGAAATAATCCGAAGCGAGTATCCAAGTAAGTAAAATGAAAATAAGAAACCAGGAATAATCAATGTTTATTGGAATTCCAAAAATTTTACCAATTTTTATCTGGTTTGTTTTCATTCAATATCCTTTAATATTTTAACGTTTAAATTTTCTTAAAAAATGTCCAAATTCTAATAGATAGTAATTTCTATCGATTAGTTTATTAATTTCCGGCAGCATTTTCTCGGTTTCTATTTCTCCCATTTTAATAATATTTTTTATATCATCAAATTTTGACCAAGAGAGCTTTCCCACATCCGGACGTATAATCAAATCCGCTTCACGTAATTTTTCTAATGATAAATGGAAAGTTGCAATATCGGCAGATCTATAAACAACTTCAACAGCATTATTAACACGAAAAGAATCGCGAAGACTGCGAGTAACATCAACTGCAACAATGCGATCGGCACCGGTTTCTTTAACCTTTCCCACGGGTACACTTTCGGAAGCGCCTCCGTCAACCAAAAACATTTCCCCTATTTTTACAGGTGGAAAAATTCCCGGAATTGCCGAACTTGCTTTTAATATTAGTCTTAGATTTCCTTCAGTGAAATTTACTTCTTCACCCGAAACCAAATCGGTTGCTATTGCCGAAAATTTAACTGTTAAATTTTTAATTTCAACATCCGGTATCAGGTCAAATATTTCGTTTGTTTCTTCTTTCCCTATTATAGAAAAATCGTTTGTTGCTTTAATTGCGACAACTCTTTCTTCCACATAATCTACTAACTTTTCAAATATGCTTGTATTTTTCTTTTTGTTATTTTCACTATATTGATCTAAATCTAAATGTTTTATTGCAGGAGAAGTTAAAGTATCATAAACGAACGATTCCAATTTTTCCGCATTTCCAAAGTAACAGTACAACCCGCCGATTACCGCTCCCATACTACAGCCGGCAATAGAATGAATTTTAATTTTTTCTCTTTCAAGAACTTTCAAAACCCCAACATGCGCAAGCCCTCTTGCTCCACCGCCCCCAAGAGCTAATCCTAATTTTGACATATTTGTTCTACTTTTTAATTAAAAAAATTTATAAATGAGCCTCCTTTGACAAAGAGATGGCTTTGCCATAAAAAAATCTTTGATAAAATTTTGTTTTCATTCAGAAAACCGATTTGATTTCCTTTTAATTGACCTTTTTATAACGTATCCATCGCTTTGTGAGACCCGACTCATAAATAAAATTAACCTATTAATAAGGTTACAAGTTTACTTATCTAATTGAATTATATCCACCTACAATTCCATTTTTCGATAGAACTATTTGCCATAGCTGATTTTTTCTTGCGCGAAACGAACCTGCACTTGATAATAAAAAGTATCTCCACATTTTATAAAATCTTTCGCTGTAATTGACTTTTATTTTATCCCAATTTTTTTCAAAATTTTCTTCCCACGCCATTAACGTTTTATCGTAATCGGCACCAAAATTATGCCAATCTTCCATTACAAATAATTCTTCTATTGCCTCGCCCAATTGCTTTATTGATGGAAGCATACCATTTGGAAAAATATATTTTTCGGTCCAAGGGTCGTTTGCAATTGCCGATTTAATTTCACCAATGGTATGAAGTAAAAACAAGCCGTCATCTTTTAAACACCTATTAGCAACTTTAAAATAAGTTCTGTAGTTTTTATAGCCTACATGCTCAATCATTCCAACCGATACAATACGGTCAAATTTTTCATTAAGATCACGATAATCTTGCAATCTATATTCAACAGGTAAACCTTTGCACAATTCTCTGCCAAGTTCAACTTGATTTTTTGATACTGTTAACCCCACAACTTCAGCACCGTATTTTTCAGCCGCAAATTTACCGAAAGCTCCCCAGCCGCAGCCAATATCCAATACACGCATACCGGATTTCAGCTCAATCTTTCTACAAATTAAATCCAATTTATTTTCTTGAGCTTCATCAAGTGTAGAAGCGTTTTTCCAATAAGCACAACTGTAATTCATTCTTTTATCAAGCATATTTTGAAATAAATCATTCCCCGTATCATAATGTTTTTCGCCCACCTCAAAAGCTCTGCTTTTCGATTGCCTGTTAAAAAGTACCGCTAATGCAACAGGAACAAGAAGAGATAATTTCCTTTTTACTTTTTGATCAAGGTGTGAACGCAGAATACGAAATATCATTTGATCAATACTTTGGCAATTCCACCATCCATCCATATAAGATTCACCAATTCCGAGTTCGCCTTCGGTCAATGCACGTTTAAAAAATTTTTCGTTGTTAACATGGATATCCCAAAGATTATCGCCATTAATTTTTATATCGGCAAGAGCAAGAATATCTTTTACGAGTAATTCATATTTTTTACTGCTCATTTATAACCTCCTCTATTTAAAGTGGTTCCCCTTATTTTACAACTGGATACAATATCTAATTAAAAATTAATTTTATGAATCCCTTTAAAATTAACATTAATTTTTTCTACAAGCTATCTCATTTTTATTGAAAATAGATTTGCAATAATTTTATGCATAATCATAAATCTAATACCACAACCTTGTTTGTACGATAGTAAATTTTAATCTATTTCAATTTACAAATTATAAAATAAAAAATTTATCTTTATTAAATTCAATAAATTAATATTATTTTTATTAACACAATTTTTTATTGAAATTTTAAACTGAACATTTCTCATCATATTGATTACTGATTTAATTAACTATATTTTAACATACAATTTTATTATTTATAAAAAACGGAGTTTTTATGAAAGTTAAACTATTTTTTATTCCACTAATTGCCGCTCTTACCTTTTCTGCATGTCAAAATAATAACCAGGAGGTTAAAAACCTAAACAACAATCGTGATAGTGTTAGTTATGCGATAGGGATGAATTTAGGGCACAGTTTTAAATCACAAAAATTAGATTTAAACTTAAAAGCACTATATTCGGGCATGAATGATGCGGTGTACGATTCAACATATTTACTCTCAAAAAGAGAAGCCCAAAGAGTTGTAATGGCATATCAGCGAAAAATTATGTTGAAAAGAAATACCGAAAGAATTACCGAAGCAGCAACAAACGAAAAGGAAGGGAAAGAATTTTTAAAAGCTAATAAAAATAAACCAGGCGTAATAACCACGCCCAGCGGCTTGCAATATATAGTATTGAAAAAAGGCAATGGACCCAAACCTAAAATGACCGATAAGGTTACCGTAAATTATAAGGGAACTTTTATAAACGGAAAAGTGTTCGATTCTTCATATAAAAGGAGAAAACCTGCAACTTTGTCTGTTAATGGTGTAATTAAAGGATGGACTGAAGCTTTAAAAATGATGCGGGCAGGTTCAAAATGGAAATTATTTGTACCTTCAAACTTGGCTTACGGCACTAGAGGCAGCGGACCAATTCCACCTAACAAAACTTTAATTTTTGAAATAGAACTTTTATCAATAAAAAAATAAAATTGTTCTAATAAGTAACTTTTATAAAAAGATCTACTTTATATTTTTATAATTATTTAAACCTTCAAAGTTGTAATCATAATTTTGAAGGTTTTTTTAATATAACATGGATACTCATTCCCTTGTCATTGTTATGAAGAAGCAAGCTGAAACTCGACGTTGTTTTAATGGAGATATACTAAATTTAGGTTATGACTATTTTCTTAATTTACTCGGAAATTCTAAATATTACATTAAAATTAATTCCGGACTAACTTTTTAAACATTTCCAGATCTGCTTTGGTTGTAATTTTGAAATTAAGCGTTTCGCCTTTAACAATGTGTATTTTACAAAAAGCTCTTTTAACCAGCATAGATTCATCAGTACCGTAAAAATTATCTTCTTTAGCTTTTTGCATCGCTTTTAATAAAATTTTGTAGCGGAAAATTTGAGGCGTTTGAACATAATAGATATCATCCCTTCTAATATATTCTTTTACTATTTGTTTCCCTTTCAATAAGGTATCGTGAGCTTTAATTGCAACAACAACGCTATCATATTTTTCAGCGGAATGAATTGCCTTTTTTAGTAGTTTATTGTCAATCAGTTTTGGCCACCAGGTGTATAATATAATAACAATAACTTTTATTTATGGTTATCTTGACTGAGAGTTTTAATATGTTGATATGATC
>CAZXJG010000078.1:0-2581 GCA_964640985.1 uncultured Melioribacteraceae bacterium
ATAGAATAACTTACATATAATACAAGAATAAATAACTGTTATTAAATACTTTAGGGATTGTAATTCGATAACTTATTTTATTCCACCCCCTTAATAATAAATATTTAGAATAGAGCCAAATCAATTAAAAAATTAAGTACTCATAATTAAATTAAATGTAAAAATATTTCGTAATTTTGTAATCTGTAATTATAAAGAAAAGGTAATATCATGATAGAAATAACAAAAGAAACTTTAATGAATGTTTTGCGTAAAGTAGAAGACCCGGATCTTCACAAAGATATTGTTACGTTAAACATGGTTAAAAATTTGACTATTGAAGGCAAAAAAGTAGAATTTACATTGGAACTTACCACCCCTGCATGTCCATTAAAAGATAAAATGAAAAATGACGCTATTAATGTGATTAAATCGGAATTTCCATTTATAGAAAATGTAAATGTTAAATTGACTTCGAATGTTCAATCTTATAAAGACAAAACAAAAGCCGATATTTTACCTGGAGTTAAAAACACCATTGCAATTGCAAGCGGTAAAGGCGGTGTTGGTAAAAGTACCGTAGCGGTTAATTTAGCTGTTTCACTCGCCAAAGATGGTGCTAAAGTTGGATTATTGGATGCCGACTTATATGGTCCCAGTATTCCGATGATGCTTGGTATAAAAGGGAAACCTACCATTTATCAAGATGCAAACTCAAAAAAAATGCTCCCTTTGGAAAATTATGGACTTAAAGTAATGTCGATAGGATTTCTAATTGATGAAGATGCTCCGGTTATTTGGCGCGGTGCTCTTGCAAGCGGTGCTATAAAACAATTTATGACAGATGTAAAATGGGGCGATTTGGATTATTTAATTTACGATTTACCTCCGGGAACAGGTGATATCCAATTAACTTTAGCACAAACAATACCTCTTACAGGTGGAATAATTGTTACCACCCCGCAGGAAGTATCTTTAATTGATGCTCGAAAAGCATTAAAAATGTTTCAACGTGTTAATATTCCCATTTTAGGGATAATTGAAAATATGAGCTATTTTATTGCACCCGATACGGGCAAAAAATATGATATATTCGGAGTAGGCGGCGGTCAAAAACTTTCTAAAGAATTATCTGTTCCGTTTTTGGGCGGAATTCCTATCGATCCGAGAATACGGCAAGGCGGCGATAACGGGAAACCGATAATATTTGATATGCCCGATACTAAAGAGGCTGAACAAATTATTAATATATCACGGAATCTTGCAGCACAAATTAGTATTCGAAATGCCGATTTAACAGCACCTAAGGTGGAAATTTTATTGGATGGAAATGATTAAAGTATAAGAATTGTCTATTTTTCTTCTAAAAATGTTATGGTCTATTAAAAGATATTTTTTATTGATTTTTAAATTTAGGAGTTAAAATTGTGACTGAGATTTCCGTAGAAAAAATTGAAAAAGTATTGGAAACAATACGTCCATATTTGCACAGCGACGGAGGAGATGTGGTGCTTCTTGAGACAACCGAAGAGGGTATTGTTAAAGTAAAACTCACAGGTGCTTGTGTAGATTGTCCAATGTCGCAAATGACTCTTCGTGCCGGTATCGAAAGAGTTTTAATGCAAAAGATACCGAGCATTAGAAGGGTAGAAGCAATTAATTGAGTTAATTTTATATAAAAGGTGATTTAATGAGAAGAACAATTGTGGCTGGAAACTGGAAGATGAACAAAGATCTTTCGGAAGCAGTTAATCTAATTTCAGAAATTAAAAACCGTCTCAATTCTTTTGAACCGAGCTGCGATGTAATTATTTGTCCGCCGTTTATTTCTCTCGAAACAGCAGGTACATTAATTAAAAATAGTAAAATTTATTTAGGTGCTCAAAATATGCACTATGAAAATTCCGGAGCTTTTACGGGAGAAATCTCTGCGAAAATGCTGCTTTCGGTTGGATGTGAATATGTTATACTCGGGCATTCGGAAAGACGGAATATTTTCGGTGAGAGTGATGAATTAATTAATAAAAAAATTCTTCAAGCACTGTCTAATAAATTAAAACCGATTTTCTGCATTGGCGAAAGCCTTGACGAACGGGAAAAAGATATCACAAAAGAAGTTATTGAAAGACAAATAAAACAAGGTCTTAAAAATCTTGACGAATCCGATATTTCAAAAATAATTATTGCATACGAACCGATTTGGGCTATTGGAACAGGTAAAACGGCATCCCCTGAGCAAGCTCAGGAAGTTCATAAATTTATTCGTAATTTGATTTCTTCGATGTATTCGGAAAGTGTTGCAGAGAACTTAACTATTTTATACGGTGGAAGTGTTAAGCCGAATAATGCTCCTGATCTTATAAAAAAACAGGATATTGACGGCGGATTAATAGGCGGGGCAAGCCTTGATGCCGAAATGTTTATTGGAATAATTAAGTCGGGAGTTAGAAGTTAGGAGTCGGAAGATAGAAGCCGGAAGCTGGGAGTTAGAACCCGGGAGTCGGAAGCCGGAAGATAGAAGTTGGGGAGATAAGCGTAGGACTTCAAGCTTCCAACTAAAAAAAGATTCCACCATTAAAATTCGTGAATTCGCGGCATTATT
>CAZXJG010000078.1:2681-14112 GCA_964640985.1 uncultured Melioribacteraceae bacterium
GCTTCCAACTAAAAAAAGATTCCACCATTAAAATTCGTGAATTCGCGGCATTATTTTTTTAACTTATGGTAAAGTCCGTCCAATTTATTAAATTATTAGTTTATTTTGGACAGCAGTAAAATATATAAATTCAATTCGATTGATTTTGCTAAACATTTTTATTATTCTTAATTTTATTTTATCCTGATTCAAAAGATTATTCGGCATAATTAAAAGGTTTAATAAAATGGAAACTCAGCTCAAGTTAACTTTACAGAATAATAAATTATTTCAGAATATCGATATTAACCAACTTAATC
Source organism: uncultured Melioribacteraceae bacterium (assembly GCA_964640985.1). Taxonomy (GTDB): domain Bacteria; phylum Bacteroidota; class Ignavibacteria; order Ignavibacteriales; family Melioribacteraceae; genus CAZXJG01. The sequence goes on from CAZXJG010000078.1 coordinate 2,981, forward strand.
TAAATGATATTCAGGGCAGTTTAATTACGGTTAAAGAGGGTCAAATTATATTTAAAGAAGGAGAAACAGCAGGTGATTTATTTCTAATTGTAAGCGGTAAAGTTAATGTGCTGAAAGAAAAAGTTTTAGGTAAACCAAAATCTTTTGTTTTTAAAAAAGGTACCTTTTTTGGAGAAGAGGATTTGTTGGAAAATACAAATCGCAGTTCTACCGCTGCTGCTTTATGCGATTCTTATTTACTGAAATTTTCGAAGAACGAATTTGAAAATTTAAAGAATCAATCAAAACAAGTTACTGAGAATATTTTACAGAATTCCAAAATATGGGAATTTAATCAATACGAAAATGCATCTCCTAATATTGGAAATGAAATACACGGTGATAATTTTGATGAAAAAAATATTGAGGAAAATATATCTTCCGATGCATCCGATATTTTAGAAGAGGAAACAAAAGAGCAATTAAATGAGGCTGATTTGGGAATGCCTGCGGATATAACGGAAGACAATATTACCGACGATAATTTATTAAAAGAAAATCAATTGGAAGAAGACAACATTGGCAGCTCTGTTGAAAACGAACCGGCAGCGGAAAATTTTCAAAACAATCAAAAGAAGGAAACAATTGATATACCGGAAGAACAAATAAATCAGAGTACGGGAGATGAATCCGGTAATTCTGAAGAAAATGAAATTGATGGAAATTTAAAAACGGAAATTGAAGAAGAAAAGAAACCGGTTAAAGAATATACAGCTGCGCAGATAAATGAATTACTGCAACAAGAAAGAATTTCTGCGTTTAATAAAATGGTTCGCTTTCTTAATCAAGATATTAAAAAACCTGTGCTGGTAAGTAAGCGATATGCAGAACATCTTTATGCGAAAGATCTGGACACTGAACTTGCGCAAGTTCTGGAAATGCAAGTTAAACAATTGAATGATGTTGCAGATAATATACAAATTACTTCCCAGTATTCGGAAGAGATAATTATTTTACGGACAATTCGTTCAAGCATTAATAATATACTTAATGAATTTATTGACCGTGTAGATTCGCTTTTAACGATGGATAACTGCAGGATAATTAAAAAATTTGATGACGATGTTGATGTGAAAATTGATTCCAAGGTGTTTTTTCAAGCATTTAAACATCTGATAAAAAATGCAGTTGAATCGATGCCTGAAGGTGGGAATATCACAATAGAGACGTTTAAAAAAGGCGAAGAGATTGAAATTTCATTTAAAGATGAAGGCACCGGTGTTTCTGAAGATATAAGCAATTTGATTTTTGAGCCGTTTATATCAAGCAAAAAAGATAATGCCGGACTCGGTTTGTTTATCGTAAAAAGAATAATTGAAAATCATAACGGCACAATAAGATTTGAAAGCACTATAAATGAAGGCAGTAATTTTATTATCACACTTCCAATTCCTTTATAACAATGTCTTCTTAAAGCTGACTTATGAAATACAATCTTATAACTATCCTTGGCCCTACTGCGGTAGGTAAAACCGGATTAGCCGCACAGCTTTCTTATATGTTTAATGGAGAGATTATTTCTGCAGATTCGAGGCAAGTTTACAGCGGAATGGATATTGGTACCGGAAAAGATATTCGTGATTACGTGGTAAATAAAGAAAAAATTAGATATCACTTGATTGATATTATTAATCCGCAAAATGAGTTTAATCTGTTTTTATTTGTAAAATTATTTATTGAATCGTTCAACGATATTACAAACAGAAAAAAAGTCCCTTTTTTAGTAGGCGGAACCGGATTGTATTTAAGCGCAATTCTTCAAAAATTTAACTTGAATAAAGCGAACTTTTCTCAAGACAGATATGATAAATTAAACGGTTTGACTATTGCGGAACTCCAAAACAGGTTGCTGCAATTAAATCCGGCACTTCATAATACAACAGATTTACTGATAAAAGATAGATTGATAAAAGCAATAATTATTTCCGAAGATAAAGACAAATATGAAATGTTAAAAATTCCCGATATAAACTCATTAGTAATCGGCGTAAAATTTGAGACGAATGAAATCCGGAGAAGAATTACAGAGCGGTTAAAAAAGAGATTGGAAAGCGGGATGATCCAAGAAGTAGAAAAATTATTGACAAATGGGATTAGCTATGAACGGCTTGCATTATTTGGACTTGAGTATAAATTTATTTCATTATACTTGAAAGGCGAATTAAATTATAATGATATGTTTCAAAAGTTGAACAGCTCAATTCATAAATTTGCAAAACGGCAAATGACTTGGTTCAGAAAAATGGAGCGAAGCGGGGTTCGAATTAATTGGCTGAATAAAGCCGATTTTCAAGAAGCAGTTAATTTGATAAAAATAAATGGATTTAAACAAGTTAAATATTTGGATGAAAGAAAATAAAAATTTACCTGCAAATGCCGTTCGTTATCTAATAAAAAATTCTTTTAAAAATTATAACGTAGTTATAAATAAAAAAGGTTTATTCAAGACAGTCATTGTAATTCCCGCGATTGACGAATTTGAAAATATCAAGAAACTGCTTTTATCATTAAGCAAAAATAATCCCGATTATTTCGATTCGACATTAATATTATTTGTAATTAACAACACTTCCGCCGCTTTATCTGAAATAAAAAAGAATAATTATGAATCCCTGCGTTTGCTTCAAAATCTGATTAACTATACGACTGATGATAATCCGTTTATTTCAAAAATTATTAATTCAGGTTTACATATTGCTTTTATTGACGCATCCACACAAGAAAATGAATTGCCTTTAAAAGACGGCGGTGTCGGATTGGCTCGTAAAATTGGAATGGATGCCGCACTTTCACTTTTCGATTATTCAAATAGCGCTTCCAATATAATTGTTTGTTTGGATGCCGATTGTATTGTTGAACAAAATTATATTACTACTATTAACAAAGAATTTCGCGAAAGCAATTCGGCGGCAGCGTATGTAAATTTTGAACATCTTTTAGGCGGAACGGATGAAAATATTGCGGCAATTATTTGTTATGAAATATTTTTACGCTATTATATTCTCGGATTAAAATTTGCATTATCTCCTTATGCTTTTTATACAATCGGTTCAACAATGATTTGCAGTGCTCAAAGTTATACTAAAATTGGCGGGATGAACAAACGCAAGGCTGCCGAAGATTTTTATTTTATGGAAAAACTTGCTAAAAATTTTAAAATAAATAATATTGATAATACAACTGTATATCCGTCAAATAGGGCTTCGTGGCGCGTGCCTTTTGGAACAGGTCAACGTGTGAAAAGATTTTTATCAAATAAAAAAAATGAATATCAGTTATATTCTCCCAATTCCTTCCGGGTTTTAAAAGATTGGCTTACAATATTTAATTCCGAAGATATTTTTTCAGCAGAGTATTATTTAAACGCTTCAAAAAACATTAATGTTGAATTATACAATTTCCTCATGAAGAATAATTTTACAGAGTGGTGGGATAATATTATAGAACATTCTAAATTTAAGCGGCAAATAAACAAACAAAAAAACTTTTGGTTCGATGGTTTTAAAACACTTAAGTTAATTCATCATTTGCGCGATAGCATATTTATGAACGAAAATATGTTTGATGCTTTGGATAAAATATTTAAGTTAATGAACATACCGAAGCCGCAAAGAGATACGGATTTCGCTGTTCCTTCAATTGAAAAGCAGTTGGAATATTTAAATATATTAAGAAAATACACTTAGTTTTTGTGGTAAATATATTGCTGAAAAAATAATTAAAATTATCTGCCACCGAGTGGTCGGTGGCAACAATTTTCTAAAATATAAAGCTCATGTGGTTTTGGAGATTCCGGGAATCTCTACTCTATCCCAATTCGTAAACTGTCACGGTATGACCGTGGCATTAAAATTCTAAGATAGCTCTATTAAAATCCTCTTTGTAGGGCGACAAGCCTTGTCGCCCTACAGTATTAATTCTATAATAGTTCGATTAAAACAAGATTTATTATCTATGATTCCATTTGCGGGCATTTGCATTAATTCTATAATAGTTCGATTAAAACTGGAGTCCAAATAGAAAAGAATAAGATGTATGAATTATAATTATCCAGTTAAATAATCAATAAAATGTTACGGAATAGTCAATAAATTTTTTATCTTTATAATTAAACTTGGCGCTAAAAAATTTATTTTGGAAAAGCCACGGAACAAATATTTTATCACCTTCCCAAAGATTCAAATCCGTTAATTTTTCAGTTTCAATCCATTTTAATGTACCTTCCGGAGAATCAATAAGTTTACCTTCAAAACCGTTAAAAAGGAAAAGGAAAACGTACCAATCATCTTTGCCGTCGAACATAGGGAATGTAATAATACCTTTCATTTGGGGATTTTTAATTATCAATCCGCTTTCCTCATAAACTTCTCGAATCGCACATTCTTCCGGAGTTTCGCCCTGTTCAAGCTTTCCGCCGAGTCCGTTCCATTTCCCTTCGTGGTAATCATTTTCTTTTTTATTACGATAAAGCATTAAAGTTTTATTGTTGTGTTGAATATAACAAAGTGTAGCAAGTTTCATTTAATTTACCCGTTTATTAGAGATGAATATTGTAAAATCTGAAAAACCAAAAGAGCATTTTATCCTGTGGATTTATTGCACAAAAATTATAACTTCTGTATCCCGACTTCTATCTTCTAATTTCTATCTTCCGTTTTACCACACCATAATTTATATTATAACTTCTCTACAAATCAGATGCAAAGTAAATGATTGCGGGTTAATATCATAAAACAAACTTTTAGTTGGGCTTATTCAACAGCAAATTCATTAAATCCAACTCTATTACTTCCTCTGAAAAAAAAGCCTCACCATAGTTTTTCCCGATTTTAAAACCGTATGTTTTTGCCCGTGCTTTAATGTATTCGAAGAAATTTTCAGAACTTACAAATGTTTCAAGTTCATTACTTTCAGGATTATAAAATTGAGATTTAAAAGCACTAATTGCTTCCATTTTTTTATCGAATGTTCCGGATATATTTATTATAAAACTCGGTTTGAATTCGTAGCTCTGCATGAAATAAAATAATTTTTGCGGTCTATAACTTTTTTGCACTAAATTATTACCTAAGGTTTTGTATTTACCAACTCCCGAAAAAAACATAGCCTCTTTAACAATTCGGCTCACGCCGATATGGTCGGGATGACGATCGTTAAAATAAGGCGCAAAAATAATTTTCGGTTTATATTCTCTTATTATTTGCACGGTTTTTTTAACATATTCAAAATTATTTCTCAGTGAACCGTCGGGTAATTTTAGATTCAAACGGAAAGCAGCGCCTAAAATTTCAGCAGCTTTTTCCGATTCTTTTTTTCTAATTGTTATATTACCGCGAGTTGAGAGTTCGCCCCGAGAAAAATCGATTATTCCTACGGAAATTCCGTTATGCGAAAATTTCGCGATTGTTCCTCCCATCGAAATTTCAGCGTCATCCGGATGTGCGCAGAAAACCAGTACATCGATTTTCATATATCTTCCCTATTTGTTTTTAAAACAGATGAAAAGTCGCAAAACTTTCCTTTAAAAGCTACTTATTAAACAGATATATTTGACTAATACAGTAAAATAATTTTTTTATTAATCTTCTGTTTTTAAAAGATTAAAAATATTATTTATTTTCAAATTTTCTTATTTTAATTTATAAAAAATTTTATAAGAAATGAGTACATTAAAAAAAGGGTTTGTACAAGTTTACACAGGCAACGGAAAAGGTAAAACTACCGCTGCAATCGGCCAAGCTGTCCGTGCTGCCGGTTCCGGTCTTCAAACATACATAATTCAATTTATGAAAGAATATTCATACTCGGAATTAAAAAGCTTGCATTACTTAAATAAATGGATAACAATTGAGCAGTGCGGCGGTGATAATTTTGTTTACCAAAAAAGACTTCCTTCTAAAAAAGAAATTTTAAAAATTGAAAATGGGCTTTTGAAATCGAAACAGCTTATGCTGTCGGGAAATTTTGATATTATTATTTTAGATGAAATTTTAGTTTCAATTTATTTCAAATTAATAAATGAAAAGAGTGTTATTGATTTCATCAAAGCAAAACCAAAAGAAATTGAGTTGATTTTAACAGGCAGATATGCTACGCAATCTATAATTAACTTAGCCGACTTAGTTACTGAAATGCGCGAGGTAAAACATTATTATACAAATGGTATTGAAGCGAGAAAAGGTATTGAATCTTAATTTATTTAAAAGTGTTACGGCATTAACTACGAAGTATTTTTTTATTCGTGTAATTCGTGGCAAAAGAACAGACACGAATTTCACGAATATGCACGAATTTTTTAGGGATGGATTACACATGAATTATTAATCTTTCCAAATAAAATCGAAGAGCAGATATCCGGCAGTTAACATAATTACATTATAGCTGACAATAACACCAATATAAACAAGTGCATCGTTAATAGTATTACCATCCATTGAAAATCTTGTAAGTTCAAGCAGAGTTAGAATTAATGGTAACAATATTGGAAATGACAGTACAGGGTATAATGTTCCTTTGGTATTTGCTTTTGCAATTATAGCGGCAATCAAAGTTGAAGAAACGGCAATACCGATACTTCCGAAAATAAAAGTAATTATAAAAAGATAATAATTTACAATGATAAACGAATCGAAAAGAATTGCATAAAGAAGAGTTATGGCAAAATTCATTATGAAAACCAATGTAAGATTGAAAAGTAACTTCCCATTAAATACCGTAGAAGGTTTTGCAATTAATTGTAAAGTCATAGTTGTTCCACGCTCTTCTTCGGAAACAAAAGAGCGCGAAAGCCCCGACATTGCAGAGAAAAAAACAACTACCCATAAAAGTCCGCCGGTTAAATATTCAGAAATTCTTTCATTGCCGATAGAAAAAAGTATAACACTTATGGTTACCAAAATAAACATTGCAAGTGCATTTATTGCATAGCGGGTACGTAATTCCGACTGCCAATCTTTTTTAAATAAAAAATAAGCTTTCATTTTATCTATTCAATAAGTTTTAAATAATCTGATTTTAACTTATCAGACCGTAATTTTTGTTGTTTTTATATCAACAATTAAGTTATATAGTAGCTTATTAAAATTACAAAAAAAATGATGTAAAATCTTACACAGCTTTAAGGTCTCTTTGAATTTTATTATATTTAGTTCATTAGTAAGTAATAATTTAAAATAAAAAAAGTGGAAGAACGAATTGATGATTCAAGTTGGGCAATTGCTGCTCATTGCTTTTTTGCGTGAGTAGAGGAAAGTCCGAACACCTTAGAACAGAGTGCCGGGTAACGCCCGGGGTCCCGACTTTGTCGGGATACGGCAAGTGCCACAGAAAAAATACCGTCCCGACCAGGGGTCGGGATAAGGGTGAAAAGGCAGGGTAAGAGCCTACCGCTCCGGCAGTAATGTCGGAGGTCTCGTTTTGAGAGTTCCGTTTTCCGGAATCAAGGTAAACCCCACTCGGTGCAAGGTCAAGCAGAAGGATTTTCGGCTTCGGCCGAAAGAGAATTGTTCGTTCTTTAATTCCTTCGGGTGGACCGCTTGAATTCATTAGCAATAATGAATCTAGATAAATAATTGCCGTCCCGACAAAGTCGGGATTACAGAATTCGGCTTACAGACTTGGATCATCAATTCTACTTTTGCGTTTGGAGCAAAATGTTACATAAACGCTGGAAGATAATAGATACCCCTAACAAAAAATCTGTTTTAGCCTTTGCGGATAGTCTTAATATTACAAATACTTTAGCTGCTTTACTTATTCAACGAGGGATTACAAACTTTTACGAAGCTAAAAATTATTTTCGCCCTTCGTTAGATTCTTTATATGATCCGTTTTTAATGGATGGAATGGAAAAAGCCTCGAAAAGAGTAATTGATGCAATTACCGGCAATGAAAAAATTTGTGTTTATGGCGATTATGATGTTGACGGTACTTGTGCTGCGGCACTAATGTACTTGTTTTTATCGGAACTGGGTGCAAATGTTGAAATTTATATCCCGAACCGTTTAATTGAAGGATACGGACTTTCTATTGAAAGCATTAACCACTTAAAAGAGATGGGTAAAGAACTGATAATTACCGTCGATTGCGGTATTACCGCAGTTGGTGAAATTGCCTACGCCAACAAACTTGGGATGGAAACCATTATTTGCGATCATCATAAACCGAAAGAAAAATTACCCGATGCGTTTGCTATTTTAGACTCTATTAAACCGGGCTGTAATTATCCTTTTAAATACTTATCGGGTGCGGGAGTTGCATTTAAATTAGCACGGGCAATAGCCGACAGATTTGGTAAAAAAGATATGGTGCTTCAGTATTTGGATTTGGTAGCTCTTGCCGCTGCGGCCGATATCGTTTCGTTAATTGACGAAAACAGGATTCTCGTTAGAGAGGGTATCGAAATAATAAACAAAAAACCACGACCCGGAATTGGCGCGCTTATCAAAAGTGCAAGAATGCGTCCGGGTAATTTATCGGCAGGGCAAATTGTTTTTACAATTGCACCTAGAATAAACGCCGTTGGACGCCTTGGCGATGCAAATAGGGCAATAGCTTTATTTACAACCAAAGATCCCGTTGAAGCAGATAAGCTTGCAAGTGTTTTGGAAAATGAAAATACTCAAAGAAGAAAAATTGATGAAGCTACATTTTCTCACGCATTGGAAATAATTAACGATTCGATGGATTTTGATAAAGACCTTGGGATAGTTCTTCATAATGATAATTGGCATCCCGGCGTTATCGGTATTGTTGCTTCAAGGCTTGTTGAAAAGTTCTACCGTCCGTCGATAATGCTTACTACCATAGACGGAATAGCAAAAGGCTCTGCCCGGAGTATCCCCGGTTTTAATCTTTATGAAGCTTTGGAAAAAAGCAAAGATTTATTGCTACAATTCGGCGGACACGAAGCAGCAGCGGGAATTTCGATTGAAATTGATAAAATAGATGAATTTAGAAAAAGATTTAATGAAATTTTACACGAAACTCTTACAAAAGAAGATATCATTCCCGAAATACATATAGATTCCCGTATTTCCCTTTCCGAAATAACACCGAAATTTTTACGTGTACTTGATCAATTTGCACCTTTTGGTCCGGGTAATTACAGACCTGTTTTTTTGGCTGAAAATCTCCGGGTTGTTAATCCGCCCCGTGTAGTCGGTACAGATCATTTGGTAGTTAGTTTTAGTCAAAACGGTTCCGATAAAGTGTTTGATGCCATCGGATTTAAACTTGGTGCGTTTGCAAATAAAATTGATAAAAATAATAATTTAGTCGATATTGTTTTTACAATTGATAAATTTGTAAAAGATAATTATAATTATCCGCAATTGAGACTTAAGGATTTAAAAATTAAAGAAAAGTTCAATTAAAATTTGGAGAGAGGTATGTCCGGTCATTCAAAGTGGGCAACAATTAAGAGGAAAAAAGCTACTATTGATGCCAAAAGAGGGAAATTATTCACAAAGTTAATTAAAGAAATTACTATTGCCACAAGACAAGGCGGCGGCGATATTGATGGGAATCCCCGTTTAAGATTAGCGGTAGATAATGCCAAGGCGGCTAATATGCCGATGGATAATATCGAAAGAGCAATTAAAAAAGCTACCGGTGAATTAGAAGGCGTAAATTATTTGGAACTTAACTACGAAGGTTACGGACCCGGAGGGGTTGCAATTTATATCGAAAGCTTAACCGATAATAAAAATCGTTCGGTTGCTGAAATTAGACATTTACTCAGCAAATACGGGGGCAGCTTGGGCGAATCTGGTTCGGTTGCATGGATGTTCGATAGAAAAGGTGTTATAACCGTCCCTATGCAAAATAAATCTGAAGATGATATTATGGAAATTATTATTGATGCCGGTGCTGATGATTTGCAAACGGAAGACGATTTTTTTGAAATCACTTCCAATGTAGAATCTTTTGAAACTGTTCGGAAAGCACTTATTGAAAACGATATAAAAATTGAAAATGCTTCTTTACAATGGATTGCAAAAAATACCGTTAAAGTTACCGGTGAAACCGCTGAAAAACTTATGAAATTAATTGATAGTTTGGAAGATAATGACGATGTTCAAAATGTTTATACAAATGCCGATTTTATTGACTTTGATTAAAGTACGGTTTAAATAAAATGTTAATTATCGGAGTTGATCCTGGAACCATTTATGCCGGTTACGGAATTATAAGTTTTAAAAATAATGAACTTTCGTACGTTTCTTCGGGAGTTATTAATTTGCGGAAAGTAACTTCCCTTTCAAATAAATTAGTTATTATTTATGATAAATTAGATCAATTGATAAAATTTTACAAGCCCAATGAATTTGCCATTGAAACGGCATTTTATGGTAAAAACGTTCAATCGGCTATGAAAATAGGATATGCAAGAGGTGTTTCGTTGTTAGTAGCGGCACATAATAACTTAACTGCAGGCGAATATTCACCTCGCGAAATTAAAAAAGCTGTGGTTGGCAATGGAGGCGCTTCGAAAAAGCAAGTTCAGTTTATGATTTTAAAATTACTTGTAATTGAAAAAAAGAATATGAAATTTGATGAAACGGATGCACTTGCTGTGGCAATTTGCCACGCATTCAATGTCAATTCTCATCTATCCAACGGTACCAGTTGGAAAAAATTTGTTGAAGAAAACCCTGATAAAATTATAGATTAAAATCTTAAAAAGTTAATACACAAGTCGTGATAAAACAAATTTAATAATTTTTTTTAAACGGCTGATTTTGTTATATTAACTTATAAATAACCTGCGTTAAAAAATACTGTCCCATTTAATTTATCTTCCGCAAAACGCACAGCAACAAAAAGGGATTAAATATGCTAACATCTCTTTACAACATAGGCAAACAATTAAGCAGTAAAGTGGGGTAACCAGACACGAATCCCGATAAAAAACATCGGGACGAATTTTCACAAATAATAAATAGAAATTGAATAGGTGTTAAAATGAATGAGAAAGGAATTATTCAGTTGGATTTGATTGAAGGTAAAATACTTTTAATTCGCGGGAAAAAAGTAATGCTCGACAGAGATTTAGCGGAATTGTATGGTGTGGAGACCAAAAATCTTAATCG
>CAZXJG010000079.1:0-14015 GCA_964640985.1 uncultured Melioribacteraceae bacterium
CCTTTTCTGACTGCGAAGCAGTCTAATTTACAATAGCCCCGAATGAAATTCGGGGGTTTGAATTAGAAAAGAAACATAACAACTGCGAACCTGTCCCGGCGTAGTTTATACGAAGACGGAAGCAGTTGAATTTTTGGATGTTTAATTGTTTTGTAAAATATTAAATATTCAACGGTAATTTTAACACATTTTTAATTGTTTCCAATTGCATTCTTCTTGTTTAGATTTAATAACCCGATTAAGAAGGGAGTTGCTTGATAAACCGGAGCTAAGGATCTAAAAAAACAGAAATTATAAAGGCTCTATCTGCATTTAAAACTTATGGGTTAATTCACAACTTTTTAAATTGACAAAATTAACGATAAACGGGAGATTATTATTATAATTTTTCTCTTAATAAAACATTAAAGACAGACTCTAATTACGGTCGTTTAATAATTTGTTTATTATTTGTAATAAATCTTCAAAATCGTAAGGTTTATTTAAAATTTTTGCCACTTCTATTTTTTCTCCAAAATTTTTTTCACTTGTGTTCTGAGAACCGGAAACTAATATTATCGGAGTTTTAATACCGGTTCTATTAATTTCTTTGATACAAGTCAGCCCATCCATTTCAGGCATTTTCCTGTCAATTATAAGTAGATCTACATCACTATTTAATTTTAAAATTTCCATTACATCTTTACCGTTATGTGCTTGTAAAACAGAAAAGCCGTAAGAGCTTAATAAATCACTTAATAATTCAAGTAGTGTATCTTCATCGTCAGCGACAATAATTTTTGCTTTTTTAATATCATCTTTTAATTTATTAACTGTATTAATTACAGCCGGAAGGTAAATTTCAAACTCAGATCCTTTGCCTACAGTAGAATTAACTTTAATTTTTCCTCGATGAGCTTCAATAATTTTTTTTACGATACTTAATCCTAATCCAGATTCTCTATTCCTTTTTTTTGTTGAAAAACCATGTTGAAAAATCTTTTTTATTTCCTCTTTTTTTATGCCCGAACCGTTATCCTTTATCGAAATAACAACATATTTCGCTTCCAATAAATTTACATTTTGAATATTGTCTGATTTGATTGTCAAATTTTTTGCAGATAGTTCAATTATGCCCTCATTTACTATCGATTCTTTTGCATTCATACTTAAGTTCATTAAAGCTCGTTGTAAAAGAGTATATCGTCCAATAACCGGGAAAATATTTTCATCTATATTTAACTTCATCTTTATCGAACTCGGTAATGTTGAATTAAAAGATTTATAAAAATCTTTAACTAATTTATTAATGTTTAATTTTCGATGTATTCCCGAAAAATTATCATCGGTGCTTAATAAATCTTCAATAATTTCTGCAGCTTGATTTACGCTGCTTTCAATAGTTTCGTAAAAAGCCGACCTCTCTCCGTTTTTTGGGGTATGTTTTAACATTTGTAAACTATTTAAAATTCCCGAAAACAGATTACTTAAATCATGTGCTGAATTTTTAACTTTGTTTCGTTCAATTGGAATGCCTTCCGATTCAATTGGGATAAAGAGTATTAGCCGGTTATATTTGTTATCTGCCGGTTGGAAACTAATTTCTTTAATTATACCTGTAAATTGACCAAGAGAATAAAAGTCTTGCTGTGATTTTTTTTTGTTAAGTATTTTAAATATATCTTTATCAAGTAATTCTTGTTCAAATAATTTATTAAAATTATTAGTTCTCCAAATAACAGTACCGTTATTAGCTGTAATTGCGGCGTAAAAATTAAATTTGTTAAGAAAATCAATTATATTTTTAAATGTTTTTTCATTTAACAATTTATTTGTCATAGCTGATTTTTTTACCTTAAGTTATATTTTTTAATTTTAGTATAAAGTGTTTTCAAGCTTATTCTTAATGCGCGCGCAGTTTCTTCCCTGTTCCAGCCGAATTTATATAATGCTTTTCTAATATATTTTTTTTCAATATCTTCGATAGGTACTATTTCATCGCCGTCATTTTCAATAATATCGGAAAAATAATACTCTTCTTTAGGAAGATTAAGATCTTTAGGTTGAATAAAATTTGTATCGGAAAAAATAATTGCTCTTTCAATAACATGTTCAAGCTCTCTCACGTTCCCCGGGAAGTTATATAATGAAAGCAGTTTTTTCGATTTTCCGTTAAGTTGTTTTGGTGTTCTAAAAGGAGATTTTTTCTTTAAAAAATAATCAGCAAGAAGTATAATATCATTATCCCTTTCTCTAAGAGGAGGAATTCTAAGTGTAATAACGTTTAATCTGAATAAAAGATCGCGCCTGAAGTTTTTCTTTTCTGTTTCTTCCATCAAATTCTTATTGGTTGCACCAATTACTCTAACATCTGAAGTTAAAGTATTTATACCGCCAACTCTTCTAAATTCGCCGTTTTCTAAAAATCGTAATAATTTTGGTTGTAAAGTAATACTCAATTCGCCTATTTCATCGAGGAACAAAGTTCCACCATTTGCAATTTCAACTAATCCTTGTTTCGTGCTTTTCGCATCGGTAAAAGCGCCTTTTTCATAGCCGAATAATTCACTTTCCATTAACTGGTCGGGCAGCGATGCACAATTTACAGTAACTAACGGTTTATTATTCCTATTTGAATTTTGATGAATAAATTCGGAAAATAATTCTTTCCCCGTGCCTGTTTCACCTTCTAATAAAATATTAGATTCCGATTTGGCTGCTCTCGTAGCTAAACTTATAACATTTTTTATTGTTTTGCTTTCTCCAATTATTTTATTCGGTAATGCACTATTTATTTTAGCTGTTAAAATCTTATTTTTTTCAACCAAATTTTTGTGTTCTAAAGCTCTTTTTATTGTAACTAATAAATGTTCAAATTCGTACGGTTTCGATATAAAATCATAAGCCCCTAATTTTATACATTCAATTGCTGTTCGTATATCGGTTCTGCCAGTTAGTACAATTATTTGGAGATTAGGATAATTGTCATTAACAAATTGTAAAACTTTCTCGCCTCTTATCTCTTCCATTTCCAAATCGAGAAGGATTAAATCGTAATATTTTTCTTTTATTTTATTAATTGCATATCTGCCGTCATAAACTGCATCAACGTCAAGACCCTCATTTCCCAACTCTTCTTTTAACAAATAGCATAAATTTTTATCATCATCAACAACTAATAATTTTGGTTTTTTCATTTAATATTACCTATTTATTAATAATTTGAAATAATTAATAATTTTTACATAGAAAAAATAAACAAAACATTAAAAATTTCTAAAAAATTCCGATAGTACAGATAAAAGTTTAAGTTTTAATTACATAAGTATTTTCGAAATAAAAAAAATATTGTTTAATCCAAAATAAGGGGCATTATGTTAAACGTAATAGTAGTTGACGATGATCAAACTGTTTCGTTGTTCATCAATCGTTTATTAACTAAAAGATTTATGTGTAAAGTTAAAGTAGCGGAAAATGGTTTAAAAGCTTTGGAGTTAATGAAAGAAGATATTCCGGATGTAATTTTTTTAGATATTACGATGCCTATTATGGATGGGATTGAAACATTAGAAGCAATACGAAGTGATGAAAAATTAAAACATATGGCTGTAATTATGCTAACTGCAGTTAGTGACCCTTCAGTTGTAAATAGAATTGGAAATCTTGGTGTTTTTGCTTATATGAGAAAACCTTTGACCTATGATGCAACATACGAAAGAATAAAAGAATTGTTTGACCGAATTAAAAAGGATATAGAAGAAAAAAAAAGAATGCGACAAGCACAATTAGTAGAAACAGACCCAGAAGCAACAAATAGTATTAGTAAAGAAGATACACGTGCGAAAATTTTAATTGTTGAAAAAGATGATGATTTCAGAGCAAAATTTAAATCAAATATTGAAAAAACCCATAATGTATTAGAGGCATCTACAGGTGCTGAAGGATTAAAATTATTTATGAAACAAAGGCCTAAAATAATTTGCCTGGGAAATAATATCCCTATAATTAATGAAAAATTATTAGCTCAAAAAATTAGGGTAATAGATTCAAAAAATGAAGTTATAATTTTTGCTTTAAAATCAGAATCTTCAATTTCCGATGAGGAAAAAGCCTTGTACGATCTTATAGTTGATAGAGATAAAGAATATAGTTCTTTATTTAATAACATTGCTTTGTAATTTACAACGGTGTTATTTTATGTTAATTAAATAGGAATATTTGAGATGTTCAAAGTATTAATTGCAGACGATGACCCGAATGTAGGAAGTTTTCTAAAACGATTGGTTGAAAAGAAATTTGATTCTGATGTTACAACAGTACTGAACGGATTAGAGGCACTGTCAAAAATTAAAGATGATAAACCGGATGTTATGTTTCTCGATATAACAATGCCTGTTATGAGTGGAATCGAAACACTTGAAGTTATCCGTAACGATTCGAAAATGAAAAACCTGCCTGTTATAATTTTGTCTGCCGTAAGTCAAAAAGAAACTATCAATAAAATTATGAGTTTGGGGGTTGATGATTATATTTTAAAACCACTGTCATATCAAACTACGTCGGCAAGATTAAATAATATTTTCCAAAAAGTTAAAGGATTAAAAAATATTGATATAAGTGCCAATTTGGAAACGCATAAAAAAGAAGAGCAAATACATGAAAAAAGGAAAATATTATTTGTTAGCAACGATTATGCTTTTATACAAAAGGTATCGGAAATTTTATCTAAAAATTTTATTGTTTTTAAAAGTCAATCGGGTGGCGAGGGTATAGACATATTTTTAAATAAAACACCTGATATAGTTTGTCTAGGTGAAAATTTACAAGGGATGAATGAACGTCTTTTAGCGAAAAAAATTAAGTCAACAGATCAAAATATACAAATAATAGCCATCAAAGAATCTACCGAATCAATTTCAGAAGAAAATAATTTTTTTAACAACACACTTAAAAAAAACAATACCATAGAAGATTTTATAAAAGAGTTAATGAAAATTGTGAATTGATTTTAATAAAAATTGACTTTCAAAATACCTATTGCCAATTTCCGGACAAAAATTTTGTCGTTTTTAAATCTTAAAAAGAACAATTATATAATTATTTTTTTTAATTCTTTGAAATTATTTTAAATAATAATATATTTGTGCTCTTAAAATTTGGGCGCGTAGCTCAGGGGTAGAGCATCTGCCTTTTAAGCAGAGGGTCGGTGGTTCGAGCCCACCCGCGCTCACAAAGACCTCGGGATCAAAAAGATTTCGAGGTTTTTTTTATATAGAACAGAACACAGGGTAATATTTTAATTATTTTCCTTTTAGCTCTATTCTAAAAGAGGATAGTTTTTTATCACTAGCCACTTCCTTTTGCCGAATGGCACTGACTTCTCGCAGCCGAAAGCTTAATCTATGAAAACATGCTGTAATTGATAGAACCCCGAAGGGGTGAAATTATTGTAAAAAAAAAAGACAATCCTTAAGATACTTCGGATAACTCCAAAGGAGTGGCATAGTTGTTAAACAAATTCCGAAACGCTAATATATCACCTCTTCGAGGTTTTTTTTGTTTATGATTTACAAAGTTACAATAATACCACCCCTGCGGGGTTTTCCGTTGACTTTCCTAAGGTCACTGACTCTGTAACTTTTGGACAGGCAACGAAACATAAGCACCAAAAGAGCCTTCCTTTTTAATCAAATGTCGAGTGAATTATAGCAGTCTTTTTATTATATTTTAATTATTAGTATTCAAAAAATTAACGGGAATGAAATCGGGAATAATTAAGCTTATAAGTGTAGATAATCTTTAATTTATAATTATGGACATAAACAAAAATAAATTCTCTAATTCTACCGATTCTGTAAAAAATAACAATAATAATTTTGCTGTTAGAATAGTAAAAGGTGAAGGCGGAGAAATAAAACCTGCACAAGCAAAAAAAATTGTGTCGAGTAAAATTACTGGTAAAGTTACTTTAAATAATTATTTTAAAGGCGTTGTAGAAGGCAATAGAACAATATTAGCAAAAGCCATCACTTTAGTTGAAAGTAATTCCAAAAAGCATCATCAAGCCGCTCAAGAACTTATTACAAATCTTTTACCATATTCCGGTAATTCAATCCGGATTGGGATTACAGGGATACCGGGTTCCGGGAAAAGCACATTAATTGAAACATTAGGACTTTATCTTATTGAACAGGGGCACAAGGTTGCTGTGCTTTCGGTTGACCCTAGCAGCAGTGTTAGTAAAGGAAGCATTTTAGGGGATAAAACTCGAATGGAACGTCTTTCACAACAAACTAATTGTTTTATACGTCCTTCTCCCTCTGGAGGTATTCTCGGAGGTGTTTCAAGAAAAACCCACGAAACAATTATTGTATGTGAAGCTGCGGGCTTTAATATTATTCTTATTGAAACTATGGGGGTCGGACAAAGTGAAATTACAGTACGTTCTATGGTAGACTTTTTTCTGCTTGTTTTAATTGCCGGAGCAGGTGATGAACTGCAGGGAATAAAAAGGGGAGTTATTGAACTTGCAGATGCCATTTTAATTAATAAAGCCGATGGAGATAATGAAACTCGTTCTAAAATGGCAAAAATTGATTATAGTAATGCCGTTCGTTATCTGCGTCCTGCAACAAAAGGCTGGCTGTCTAAGGTACTTACAGCATCGGCTTTAACCGGTAAGGGAATCCCTGAACTTTGGAGTTTGATTGAAAACTATCGGAATGTAACTATTGAAAATGGCGAATTCTACAAGAAACGTAAAAATCAAGCTTTGGAATGGACTTACAGACTTTTTGAAGATGGGATAAAAGATTTTATTTATAATGACGAAGAAATAAAAACTAAATTAGCCGAATACAAAAAATTAGTTTTGAATGAAAATATTTTGCCTACTGCTGCAGCAGAAATTTTACTCGATATATTTAAAAGTAAAATAAAATAAATTTTACTCTAAAAACAATCCACTTACTTCTGATATTTTTGTTTTTTACCATAGGCTGGCTATGCCATTTGCCAAAATATTTTTTACTATTTATAATTTATAATTGAGACTTGCCGCACTAAATGGTATAAGATAATTTAAACTGAGAATTATTTAATAATCATGATATTAAATTGTGAGGCTTATAATCCTATTTTAAGAATTTTTAGAAGAATTAAATTTCTTAATTTATTATAACTGCAGATGTTAAGGATATACAGCGAAATCAAATTTTTTATTTTGGCTTATTACTTGACACAATAAAATGTAAATCAATTATTATTAGAAAGGGAGAATTAAAATGGAACGAGACCCAGTATGCGGAATGGAAATAAAAGATACGAACAAAACGGAGAAAATTGAGTACAAAGGGAAAGTTTATTACTTCTGCAGTACTTTGTGCAAGATTCAATTTGAACAAGAACCGGAAAAGTTTACTAAAAAGAATGATGAAAAATAACAGTTATCACGTTAAACTGCATTGAGATGTATTATGGATAAAAAAACTATAAAAATAGTCGGAGCGGGTCCGGCGGGATTAACAGCGGGGATTGTTTTAAGAAAATTTGGCTATAACGTAAATCTTTATGAGCAAAATAACAATGTCGGACTTCGCTTCAATGGTGATTTTCAGGGGTTGGAAAACTGGTCTGATGAAGAAGACACTTTAGATATTTTAAATAATCTCGGTGTTAAAATAAATTTTTTGTGTCATCCATATTTTGGTGAAGATGGAATTTTTTATGGACCTAATCTAAAAAAAGTAGATGTGAAAACTTCTCGCCCTCTTTTTTACTTAATTGAAAGAGGTTCAAACGAAAACTCTTTAGATCAGGGACTTCTTAAACAGGCTGAAGAGATCGGTGTAAATGTTTTTTTTGGGCAAAAACTTGATGCTGTAAAAGATGGAATTGCTATTGTTGGTACTGGTCCTAAGGCTGCTGATGCAATAGCAAAAGGAATGGTCTTTAAGACATCGCATAAGAATATTTTTATTGTTCTCCTTGATAATAAAATCGCACCAAAAGCTTATGCTTATCTGCTTGTGAACAATGGGAAGGCAACTTTTGCTACATGTCTCTTTGAAGATTTTAAGAATGAAAAACTTTATTATAAGAGAGCTTTAGCTATATTAGATTCTGTTTTAAAAATTAATAAAGTAGAACCAAAAGAGTTTGGCGGATTTGCGAATTATTTTAATGAGCCGAAATTTTCCAAAGATAACCGGATACTTTATGTAGGAGAAAATGCCGGATTTCAGGATGCACTTTGGGGTTTTGGAATTAAATATGCCATGCTTTCAGGTTATTATGCGGCTCAAAGTATTATTCATAAACAAGATTATAAAGAATTATGCGAAAAATATCTCCGTCCAAAATTAAAAACTTCTCTGGCCAACCGATTTTTATTTGCTCACCTTACAAATTATGGTTACTCTTTTATGCTATCGAAATTAGGAGAATTTCATGATGTTATTCCTCTATTAAGGAAACATTATAACCAATCAAATACAAAAGATATATTTTATAAAATTGCTAAAAGATGGTACAAAAGCAGGCTAATCGATAAGCAATGTTTACATAAGCATTGTGATTGTGTCTGGTGCAGGCATGGAATGGCTGAACATGGAGAGCTTACAGAAAACTGCTGAATTTTATTATTTAATAAATTAGTAGACGGTGTTACAAATCAAATATTATAAAAAAATAGTATCAACATTTAGTTTATTAACATTTGCCGTTGCTATTAACCAAGTCCTTTCTCTTGTATCTATATTACGAATTTGGCTAAAAATATTGTAACTCTCCTTTACAAAAAATTCAGCAATACTCTTATTTGAAAATATTGGAGGTTCTTCAGATATAAAATCATTTTCTAATAAGGTGTTAATTGACTCTTCACAAAATTCTTCTGCAAACCCGAAGTGCTTTCCAACTACCTTAGTCATATTTTTTTCGGACTCACAAACCTTGTTGTCTTTTTTAACAAGTATTAAAAATCCTCGTAGAAATTCACCCCGGTCTTTATATGTTAATTCCATAATTTTTCCTCTATTTTATAATTTATTAATAATCGTCTTAAGCTTAGTACTAATTTCTTTAGCAATTCTGCATCATTAACAGTTTGCATTTTACATTCTTTTTATTTTTTCATAATACTTTTGACACTACTATAATTAACCTCAATAAATACTCAATTTGTGTGCCAGGGAAAGAAATTGAAATAAGCAATAAGAACTTAGTTAATGATTACCCGTTTTAAAGTTCTTTTTAAAAATTTAAATAATTTTAATTTGTGCCTGAACCTTATTATTAATTTTACTGCAATTTTACAATGTATCCAATCTATCAAAACTTAGGAATTATGAACAAAAATTAATAATTTTATTAAAACAATATAATTAGACATTAAACACTTTTATTCTTATTTTAAATTGTTGGGAAATTTTATTTAACTTTCTGACAATTGTTAATTTGCTCTGATTTTTAGTCTCTTTTGTTTAAAAAACGAATTCTTTTTATAATTGATTTTAAGCAAATGCCAAAATTAAATAATGATACTCTTTCGTTAGTAAATAAATTAAAAAATGAATTTAATTCTAAATTTGGAAAAACTAAAGCTCCTACCTTATCTATTGCACCAATTAGCTTAATTTTACTTGGCGACCACACTCAATATAATGATGGGATATTGCTTTCTATTACTCTTGACAGATATGCTGTAACCCTTTTGCGCAAACGGGATGATAATATTATCAATTTTTTGGCCGGCAAAAAGGTTCATAAAATTAATAGAGAAATAAAAATTGAGAATTATGTTAATAATAATTGGATTGATGAATATATATATAATCTAATTAAATATTTGCAGGAAAACGGACTGATTAAATCCGGTTTCGATTTTACATTAGATCTAAATATTCCAAGGTGTTTAGGATTAGGTTCGTATGCGGCTGTATCTACGTCGTTTTTGAAAGCGTTTAATTCTGAATTTGCCATGAGGTTTAAAAAGGATGATATGGTTTCAATTGCGCAAGAAACCGAAAAAAAAATCGTTGGAGAAATAAGCAGCAAAGCTCATCATAATACGGTTGTATATTCATCAAAAAATTCTATTCTAAAAACGGATTTAAGAAGCGTTAAACTCGATAAACTTTTTGTGAATTTAACAAAATACAATGTAGTTGTTTGTGATACAGGTATAGAGATTGAACATTCTGAAGAGTTGTGTAACGAACGGATTGAAGAATGCCGGATCGGTGTAAAGGGTTTAAGGCTTTATATTTGGGGAATAAGAAATTTAAGAGACGTTAAATTAGATTTTCTTGAAAAACATATTCACGTAATCCCTTATTTGCTTTATAAGCGTTGTGTTTATAATGTGCAAGAAAACATACGGGTGAAAAAAGCAATTGATTTAATTAAGCAAAAAGAATTAAAACATTTCGGACAACTTTTGTTCGATTCCCATTACGATCTATCCGGGAATTATGAAATTAGTTCGGAAGAACTCGATTTTATAATTATGCAATCAAAGTTGTTGGATGGTGTAATAGGCGGAAAGATGATTAGCTGTTCAAGTAAAAGTTCGGTTTTTTTATTAGTTGAAAAAAAATCTGCTGAAAAATTTTGTACTAATATAAAAAGAATGTATAAAAATAAGTTCAAAAAGAAATTAAATACATTAATACTTAATTTTATTTAGATATTTTAAATTTAAAAATATATCCTACTAACCAATTCCCAATCTGCAAAAATCTTTATCCGATGTTAAACGGGAATTTCACTTGTATTATATGGTATTATTTTATTTTTTAGGGGGAATGAAAAGAGAAGTATTTGCCAGAGGTAAAAATTTTGTCCAATTATTTTGACTTATACTAGAATAAATTGCGGTTTTGTAAGCATTTGTTTTGGCACTTAATTCGTCTGCATAATATAAAACAATAGCTTCCAACGTTTTAGGTTCAACGGGAGAAGCGAATTCTAATTTTCCTTGGTGACTTAAAATTAGATGCAGAATTTGTTCTTTCAATGTAATAGGAAAATTTTCTATTTTCGATGCCGCTTTTTCAACTTCAATAGCTGCTATAACAATATGCCCTAATAATCTGCCTTCGTCGGTATAGTCAAAATTAACATCTGCATTTAGTTCTTTGGTTTTACCTAAATCGTGTAAAATTGCTCCGGTAATTAATATGTCTCGATCAATTTCATTATGTATATCACACATTAAATCACATATCTTGATTATTTCAAGAGTATGTTCTAAAAGCCCGTGTATATAAGCATGATGCCAAGATTTGCCTGCAGGTACTTTAATAAATTTCTTATATGTTTCACCGGATAGAACAAGTTGAACAAGTTTTTTCAAATATTGATTGGTTAAACTTTCTATTGTTTTGTTTAACTCGTTTTTCATTTCTTCTAAATTTCTTTTCGATTTAAGCAAAAAATCTTCTATATTAATTTTATCGTCATCAACGGCAATTCTCATTTTATCAATTTTTATTTGTCGTTGACCCGAATACTCTTCTATTCTCCCGGCAATTTTTACAATAGAACCTTGCTGTAAATTCTTTTCCAACTCATCAAAATTATCCCACACCTTTGCATTTATAGTACCGGATTTATCGGAAAGGTCAAGATTTAAGTATTTTTTATTTGTGCGCGTGGTTTTTGTTTCAAATTTATTTACTAAAAGAAAGTGCAAAACACGATCGCCGATTTTGAGCTGATTTAATTTTATTTGATTTAACATAATAAAAGCACCGTTATAATTTAAATTGGATAAATTTTTCTATCTCGAAAACCATTTCGCAAATAAATTAGATGCAGCCTTTATAATTGCCAGAATAATAGCTTACACGAAGCTTCCTATAAATTTGTTCTACTTTCTATAACACTTGCAGTAGGAAGTCTTACAACCACAGAGCGCCTTAAAAGATCAATTGTAACGGCAAGCATTTTTTCGTTGTTTTCAGACATATACACAGAACCTTCAATACCGGCAAATGGTCCATTAATTATTTTAACAGGAGTTCCTATTTTTATAATCTCTGTAACTTTCAAATCTTCGTTTTCAGCAAGCATTTTTTTTACATTTTCAATCTGCCAATCCGGTATTTTTGCAGGCACTCCCATAAAACTGATTGTTTTGATTATCGCTTTTTGTTCCAAAGCTATTAGTCTTTCTTTTTCGTTACAATAAACAAAAATATATCCGCGGAAAAGAGGTTCGGTAATTTTTTTCTTTCTATCGTGCCATTGTCTCATTCTTGTAATTGTAGGCAGATAATGTTCAACATTTATGCTTTCTAATTGAAGTGCAGCTTTAAATTCATGCCGCGGTTTGGTATAAAGTGCATACCAAAATTTTAAGGGTGAATTACCTGCAATATTTTCAGAAAAATGCGACAAATTATTATTCGGTTTTAAATGTAATTTTTAGGATAAACTTTATTGGGAATAAAAACGAATGATTTAATTAGCTCGATTAATTTTTGTTGTTCAAAAGGAGCGGAAAGAATGTTTTTAATTCCCAATTTGTTGTACATTAATAAATCATCTTTGCTTAAATTTTCAGAAATAACAATTATTGGTAAATTAGTATTGTTTTTTTTATTCTGCATTGCTGAAACAATCTGTATCCCGTTCATTAACGGCATTTGATGTTCAGTAATAACAAGCGCCGGCGGTTCTTTTAATATAAAACTAATTGCTTCGTATCCATTTTTACATTCGGTAATTTCTGCTTCCGGTAATGCAAAACGGACAGCTTCGGTAATTAATGCCGATAAAGCTATATTATTTTCTATAATCAGCACTTTGGTTATAGCTTCAGGCAGAGTGAAATGGAATTCCGTACCTTCATTTAATTTTGAATAAAACCAAATATTCCCTTTATGTTTTTCTATTATTTCTTTTACCAACGCTAAACCTAATCCGCTTCCTTTTTCGCCTTCGGTGCCGTCGAGGGAAAATTTTTCATCAATTTTGAAAAGTTTCATCTGGTTATCTTCAGAAATCCCAATTCCGTTATCCTTAATAATTACTTCAATTAAACCTTCTTTGAATTTATTTGCCGAGATAAAAATCTTTTCTCCGGAAGGTGTAAATTTTATTGAGTTGCTTATTAAATTTGTTAAAGTTTGATTTATTAATCTTTCATCAACACAAACATAAAAATTGTCGGATACATCGGTTTTAATTTGTACACCCTTTCTGATTACCAATCCTGTAAGCACCGATACGGCTGTTGAAATTAAATAGCGTAAATTTAATCTTTGAGGTTGAATTTTTATTTGTCCAGTTTGAAGTTTAGACCAGTCAAGTAAATAATTAATTAATTGAAGCTGTGTTTTTGAAGCATCATAAATATATTGAAGGTATTCGCGTGTTTCTTTTTTCGGTAAATCGGGTTCATTAAGCAGAATTTCAGAAAATCCCAATAAGCTTGTAAATGGTGCACGTAAATCATGTGAAATAGTAGAAATAAATTTATCTTTTGCAGCATTTAGCGTTCTAAGTTTTTGTATTTCATCTTTTATGTTTTTCGAGTTGTCATCTAGTTTGTCGGTGTTTATAAAAACACTTTCAATACGGTCAATATTTTTTTTATCGTTTTTAATTACTTGAGAAATTTCGTAAAGAGTAATTTTTTCTCCTTCTTTTGAGGTAATATGAAAATTTTCTTCAAAAACTTTTTCTGTAGAATTAGTTGCCACAATCTTATCATGGAAATTTTCTACTTTTTTAAAATCTTCATTAATTATAAGAGATATAAGTCTATTTGGTAAATTCAGTATCTCTTCCGATGTGTATCCTGTTACCGCTTTTACGGAAGGTGAAAAAAAAATTTTGTTATCTTTAAATTGGATAGAAAAGAAAATGTTGGTTGCTGAATTTAAAAATTTACCTATTGTAGTATATTCCGGTAATTTAAACTTTTCGTTTTTCATCAAATTTAATAATTGTTTATAAATATTTGCCTTTAATTAAAGTTGGGATATATTTTTAATTGATTAAGTTGCCCCGGCAGGGTTCGAACCTGC
>CAZXJG010000080.1:0-2638 GCA_964640985.1 uncultured Melioribacteraceae bacterium
ACGCAATAAATATTAGATGATATGACATGATTAAATATATGTATTGTAAAAGATGTGGGAAAAATAGATAATGTAAAAACCTTTGCGCAAAATGGTTTTCATAAAGTTATAATAATTCAGTAATTTAAAATAAATTATTATTTCCATTTAATTGGAGAAATAATAATTACAAATTCTCCTTTTATGGTTTTATTTTGAATGTCGTTAAGTATTTCCGAAGGTAAACCGCGCCAAACCTCTTCAAATTTTTTAGTCAATTCTCTGCCGACAGCTATTTGACGGTTAGGCATATATTTATTTAATTCAAGAATAAGTTTTTCAATTCTATAAACCGATTCATAAATTACAATAGTTCTTTTTTCATCTGCCAATAAAGATAACTTTTTTTGTCTCCCTTTTTTTTGTGGAAGGAAACCTTCAAAAACAAACGAATCTGTTGGAATACCGGAAATACTCAGTGCCGCAATGGCAGCATTTGCTCCCGGTATTGGCAAAACATTAATGCCGGCTTTTTGCGCAGCATTTGTTAATCTAACTCCAGGGTCTGAAATACAAGGTGTGCCTGCATCGGAAATTAAAGCGGCATTTAGACCGTTTAATATTGAATTTAATACCTTATCAATTTTTTTAACTTCCGAGTGCGCGTTAAAAGAAATTAATTTATTCTTAATTTTGTAATGGTTTAATAGATTTTTTGTAATTCGTGTATCTTCACAAATTATGAAATCTACCTCTTTTAATTTTTCAACAGCGTTATATGTTATGTCTTTTAAATTACCAATTGGTGTAGCAACTATATATAAATTTCCTTTATTCATAATCTCTTTGTTTATTTTTAATATTAAATATTTCAATTATACAAATTTATTTGTTCATCTGTACTGTCTCCAAAAATTAAAGACAAAAATAGGGTGTGAAAAGAAAAATCAAGCGGCATTTTTTAACCCCAATTGTTTTTTAAAGTCTATATCTAAAGGCAGAATGAAAATAATTTTCAAAATATTTTAAAACAATAAAATTTGTAAATTAGAACTTTCGATAAACAAAATTAATTAATATTATTTTTTTTGTAAAAAATGTTTTTAATAAATTATCGTTTTGAAATATATGTTTTATTTGTTGATTAAAATATTTGTCAAAAGTTTGTGAAGTATTGGAATATCATTATTTACAGAGAAATGTGTATAGTTTGATAAATTGAAACAATAATCGGTAAATAGTTATAAAAGAGTGAAGGTATAAACATTTACATATCCCGGAAATTTTAAAAGTATGTTTGTCCGAAAGACGCTGTGCGTATAGATATATGCGTGATTGAAAAGCATAAAAATCATCTTCTTCCATACAATCATACAGTCATTTTATTAATGTTTATATTACTCTTCTTTCAATATATCTTGACTCTGTGTAATAAAAAAATTACACCGGACAAGGCATAAAAAACAAGGATTTAGCTGACAATGCTATATACAAGGAAATTTGAATTGATATTAAAACGAAATTATTTTAAGTAAAAAAACAAGGAGAAATCAATGGACTTTTTGACGGAATTAGGTATAAAAGAGAAAAATTTCGGGGCATCTACCGGACAGAAATGGTATGAAACAACCGATCATGGAACCCTCGATGTTCGTTCACCTGTAGACGGTAAATTAATTGCCTCTGTTTATCTTGCTTCTGAAGAAGATTATGATCAGATAGTAAATCAAGCCCATCAAGCATTTAAGCAATGGAGAAGGGTACCGGCTCCACAACGCGGCGAAATTGTACGGCAAATAGGATTAGAGTTGAGAAAATATAAAGAACCGTTGGGAACATTGGTCTCGTATGAAATGGGGAAATCGTTACAGGAAGGATTAGGTGAAGTGCAAGAAATGATTGATGTATGTGACTTTGCCGTCGGGCAGTCGCGTCAGCTTTATGGATTTACTATGAAATCGGAAAGATCGAAACACCGTATGTACGATCAATACCATCCTTTGGGTGTTGTAGGTGTTATAAGTGCATTCAATTTCCCGGTTGCAGTATGGGCATGGAATGCAATGATTGCATCGGTTTGCGGAGATACCAATTTGTGGAAACCTTCTTCCAAAGTTCCGCTTACCGCTATCGCCGTTCAAAAAATTATTGCTGAGGTTATGAAAAAAAATGATCTTCCAGAAGGGCTGTTTTCACTGATAATCGGCAGAGGGTCGGTAATTGGAGAAAGATTAGTAAATGATAAGCGCATCCCTTTGATTTCAATTACCGGGTCAATTGAAGTCGGCAGACATGCATCGCAAGCAATAGCTAAAAGATTTGGGAGATCTATTTTAGAACTCGGCGGGAACAATGCTATAATTATTACGCCGGATGTCGATTTCATAATGGTAATACCTGCAATTGTTTTCGGATCTGTCGGCACTGCAGGTCAGCGTTGTACTACAACACGCCGACTCATAATTCACGAAGATATTTATGATAAAGTAGAAGAATCGTTAATGAATGCATATAAAAGTTTAAAGATCGGAAATCCTCTTGAAGAAAAATATCATGTTGGTCCGTTGATTGATAAAGCAGCGGTAGCAATGTTTAAAAACGCATTGAAACAAGTTGAAGAAGAAGGGGGAAAGGTAATTTACGGCGGTCAACAATTAGA
>CAZXJG010000080.1:2648-5352 GCA_964640985.1 uncultured Melioribacteraceae bacterium
ATGAGTCGGGCTGCTACGTTGTTCCGGCAATTGCCGAGGCGGAAAATCATTTTAATATAGTTCAAGAAGAAACTTTTGCTCCTATTCTTTATCTAATAAAATATTCCGGTGATGTTAATAAAGCTATCGAATTGCATAACGGTGTTGTACAAGGTCTTTCTTCGGCAATTTTTACCAATAATTTGCGTGAATCGGAAGAATTCCTCTCGGCTTGGGGTTCGGATTGCGGTATTGCTAATGTTAATATCGGTACTTCCGGTGCGGAAATAGGCGGTGCTTTTGGCGGTGAAAAAGAAACCGGCGGCGGTAGGGAATCCGGTTCGGATGCCTGGAAAGCTTATATGAGAAGACAAACAAATACTATCAACTTTGGAACGGAATTACCTTTGGCTCAAGGTATCAAATTCGACATTTAATTTTTTGATCCGGGAATAAGAAAATAAAAATTGCCGGATATTTTATGTAAATGGTCTTCTGTAAAAGAGCGGCTTTATGCCGTTCTTTTTGTTTCATCACAAGGTCACATGTATTATTATAATAGTAAATTATTGCTTTGTAATTTTCTACTGAATAAAATTAGTAATAATGAAAAATCAACATGCCTGAAATAGCAGCATACAAATATGGATGGACTGTGCTATGTAGAACATTCTTCAAAATTTCAACATCATACGTACAGTAGATTTCGGCAGGTTACCGTTAAGCTCATAAAAGAGGGAAATATTATGGCAAAGCTAGGAACGAAAGGGAAACCGGCAATTGTTCGTGTTCAAAGAGAAGCTCGTGCAATGGAAGTTACATCTATCTTTGAAGAAAATGGTTGGCAATTTATATTGGGTATTGAGCCTGATAAACCGGAGGATATTTCCGACCTTGAGAAGCCGCTAAATCCACCATCGCCAACTACAGTACAAAAAATCGGGCGAAATGATCCTTGTCCCTGTGGTAGTGGGAAAAAATATAAAAAGTGTTGCGGTGCACCCGGCAATTTGTCCGCATGAACACACGCCTAACGAATAAGGTTAGATTGTGAGAGCGTCTTTTGCGAACCACAATCTGAACAAGGCACATTCACTTGGATTGATTAGAATTTAAACTTGACAAAAGTAATCCAATGGATTATATTAATATATGTTAATTACAATTGTTGAATTACCGGAATTTCAAAAACGTTCTGAAAAGATCTTGACAAAAAATGAGCGTGATGAGTTGATATATTTTTTAGCTGCTAATCCAAAATCGGGTAATTTAATTCAAGGTAGCGGAGGCATTCGAAAGTTACGTTGGCGTGCAAAAGGAAAAGGCAAAAGTGGAGGTTCAAGAATTATCTATTATTTTCATAATCCGGAAATCCCTCTCTTTTTACTAAAAACGAAAAAGTAAATTTGAGTAATTCCGAAAAAAAAGAATTAGCTAAAATGACTAAACTTTTGATTGAAAATTACAAAAGGTGAAATTATGAGTAACGCATATAAAAGTATCAGTAAAGGATTACAAGAAGCAATTGATTATTCCGAAGGTAAAAAGGTATCTATAAAAGAGTTTCATCCAATTCCCATTGATATAAAAGGACTAAGAAAGAGAGTTGGAATGACCCAAACAAAATTTGCATCTTCGTTCGGTATTAGTCTTGGTACATTAAGGCATTGGGAACGAGGTGATAGATACCCTCGAGGTCCAGCATTAGTATTACTTAATTTATTATCCAAAGATCCAAAGACTGTATTAAACGTATTACATAAATAACAATATTTGTCTGCTTCAACATAACGTTATTACGGATTGATGCTAAGTGTTTTCATCTCGGCCTTTGGGCTACTAAGCGGATGCAGAATTGGCATTAGAAATAAAAGTAGTTATTTACAGATCAAACCGTTTCAACGGTTTTTCAACTTTTTTTAAGTAGACTTATTTATTTTTAATATTTTATTTGCAGTGCCATTATGTACATCAAAAATATAGGAAGAAAATGAAATCATTATTAATCTTAATTTTATTAACAGTCGCGACTTTTAATGTTAAAGGTCAAATTATATCGAGCTATGGATTGAAGTTTGGTTATGGAATTTCTAATCAGTCTTGGGGTTATAACATTAATGTGGATATGGATTGGAAGAATAAAACAGGAATATCTCCAAGAATATTTGCGGACTTTTTAAATTATTCTTTTTTCCAACTTGAAGGAGAGATCGGCTTTTTACGAAAAGGCTTTGAAGATAAGGTCCCGATTACAACCGCTTCACAACCGGATGGAACGGGAAAATATATTACAGCAAATAACGGCTTGGATTATTTGACAATTTCGGTTTTGGCTAAAATGAAATATGAATTAGGACTATTTTCACCATATATAATTGTGGGTCCGCAGCTTAATCTTTTATTAAATAAAAATATTGAAAAGGGTTGGGGAATTGTTTTTGATAAGTTTAAGAAAAATAATATAGGATTATCTGTTGGAGCCGGTTTTGAATTAAAAAATATTTTTCCAATACCAATTCTTGTAGAATACAGATATGAAAGAGATTTTATAGATAATTATGATTCTCCGGTTATTAATATTAAAAATTATTCTCACGTAATTTTATTAGGTATCAAAATATAAAAATGTGTAAGACCCGTAACGCAAGCCGAAAGCGTTTTCGCATTTGGCATTTGCGCAATTATAAAGTTTATTATTCCGTTAATTCTATTTATAAAAAATATG
>CAZXJG010000080.1:5362-11825 GCA_964640985.1 uncultured Melioribacteraceae bacterium
ATTTGTAACTCTAATTTTTTAAATTTGTAGCTGATTTTTATGACTGTTTTTTTTACTTTTTAGGGTGTTTGCTTTTACGCATGGTGTAAATCTTTTTTTATAAAAGATTGTAAAAATTATTCCGTTAATTCTATTTATAAAAAATATGTTGAATCTTTTTAAAGAAGAAATTAAAGAAATTATAAAATTAGTAAAGCGATTAGACAAAAAAGTTACAATAATATTTTTATCAGTTGCCGTTTTACAAACTATTTCTTGGTATTATACTTCAAAAAGATTTTTTGTTTTAAATTTTTATACTTCACCTTTAGATAACAACACAAATGCGGATTTAATAGGTTTTCTTTATTGGTTTATCGGCGATTTTTTCACTCTATTTATTTTGCCGGTTATCATCATCAAGTTTATACTTAAAGAAAAATTAAAAAATTACGGTATTAACTTTGGTAAAATTAAAATCGGAGTTGCGTACAGTATATTTTTTCTAATTATTCTAATCCCGGTTGTTTGGATAATTACAGCTCACTTAGAATTTGCCGATACTCACCCGTTTTTACAGAGTGCAAATAATAATTGGCTGATATTTTCTATTTTTGAATGTGGTTTATTTATATATATGTTCGCCTGGGAATTTATTTGGCGTGGATTTATGCTCTTTGGACTTGAAGAAAAATTCGGATTTTACGCCGTATTTATTCAGATGATACCGTTTGTAATTCTTCATAACGGAACACCTGCAATTGAAACTTTCGGTGCTATTATAGGGGGGATTATTTTAGGATTTTTGGCATTCAGAACAAGGTCTTTTTTATACGGAGTTCTAATTCATTTCATTCTGTTGTTCGGTATCGATCTTATTTCGGTACTGCGTTATAGGGCGGGTAATTACGGAATAGGTTTTGAATCTTTAATCCATATTTTTAGTAAAGCATTTTAATTTATAAATTTAAACATTGGTTTTACGATATTTTAATTGGAGAACAAAAATGAAATTTTCACTGAATGTAGATCACATTGCAACAATTCGAAATGCAAGAGGCGAAACACAGCCCGATCCTGTTACGTATGCTCTGCTTGCCGAAAAATATGGTGTTGATGGGATTGTTGTGCATTTAAGGGAAGATAGACGTCATATAAATGAAAGAGATGTTCGTTTGCTGAGAGAATTAATTACAACCAAATTAGATCTGGAAATGGCGGCTACAGATGAAATTATTGATATTGCTTGTGACGTTCAGCCCGAGCTATCGACGTTAGTACCTGAAAAACGTCAGGAGTTAACAACCGAAGGCGGTATAAATGTAGTTGAAAATATCGGTCATTATGAAGAAGCAATTAACCGGCTGCACGAATCCGATATACCTGTATCGTTGTTTATAGAACCTGATATAGACCAAATTAATGCCGCTGCCGAAATTAATGCGGATATTATAGAAATTCATACGGGTATATTTGCAAATGCTCTAACTGAAGAAAGTATGTATGAAGAATTAGATCGTATCCAAACGGCAGTTAAAACCGCTAAAAAACTTGGATTAAGTATTAATGCCGGTCATGGTTTGAATTATCAAAACATTAAAGATTTTCGTGTGATTGAAGGCATTGACGAAGTTAGTATTGGGCACGCAATTATTGCCCATGCGGTTTTTTTCGGACTCGAAAAAGCGATACGTGATATGATCGAATTGTTAAAAAAACTTGATAAATTTAACATTGAAAAAATTGAATAAGTCGTTAAAGGGAAATTTCCCTGCTTATGAAAAAAGATTAAAGCAAAAATTAGATTATCACTATCGGTTTTTTGATAAATCGCAATTGTCACCAGACCCGTTGGAATTTCCGCACCGTTTCAGTAATTTTTATGATATTGAGATATCTGCATTTATTTCGTCAACAATTGCTTATGGTAATATCAAGCAAATTGAAAATTCATTGGAGAAACTTCATTTGATTATGGGTAAAAGCCCTTATGATTTTGTGATGAATTTTTCGAACAGCGAAGGAGAAAAACTCCTTAAAAATTTTAAACATCGTTTTTATACTTCAAATGATATATTGCAATTATTCAAAATACTAAAAAAAGTTTATATCAATTATGGTTCGTTAAATAATCTTTTCTTTTTATATTATTCTAAAGAAGATAAAAACATAAAAAATTCCTTATCGTTTTTTTCATTAAATCTTTATCAACTGGCGGAAGGGAAAAAATTTCAAACTCGAATCTTAAAATTCATGTTTCCTGATCCATTAAAAGGAAGTGCTTGTAAAAGGATGAATTTATTTTTAAGATGGATGGTTAGAAATGATGAATTAGACTTTGGGCTGTGGGAAAATATTTCACCCGGTAAACTCATTATTCCGGTCGATACACATGTTGCCGGCATTTGCAGAGAATTAAAATTAACCACAAGAAAAACCGTATCGTGGAATATGGCTGAAGAAATTACGGAAAATCTAAAAAAATTTGATCCGTTTGACCCTGTAAAATATGATTTTGCAATTTGTCATATTGGTATTAGGAAAAAGGATTTCAATTTGATTTTATAAATATAATTTTCTTTAATTAATATTTGTTTTGATAATTAATTGAGTTGGATTTTTCAATTTAAGGTTTTAAATTTTTAATGGTATCTAAATAATAAATTATTTAAAGGGAGTATTTTTTATGCAACCCTCAAA
This sequence comes from uncultured Melioribacteraceae bacterium, assembly GCA_964640985.1. GTDB lineage: Bacteria > Bacteroidota > Ignavibacteria > Ignavibacteriales > Melioribacteraceae > CAZXJG01. The sequence goes on from CAZXJG010000080.1 coordinate 8,042, forward strand.
TATGATAAACAATAGACTAGTCAAAGATGAAATTGAACTATCCAAAGAGCTGAAATGTTTATATTCAATTGAAGCTGCGTTGAACAAAAAAGTTCACTCTATTAAAGAAGCATTTCGAGTTGTAATTGATACTATCCCTCAAGGGTTGTTATATGGTGATAAAGCCGTTGTTAAAATAATTTATGAAGATAAAGTATTTAATTCGCCGAATTTTCTCGAAACACCTTGGATATTATCGTTTGAATTAAAAATACATGAAAAGGTAGTGGGTCAGCTTTATGTTTGTTATAAACAAAGAATAGCGAATTTGGAAGAACAAATGTTTTCGAATGAAGAATATAAATTAATTGAAACTATTGCTCAAAGACTTTCACATTATATACTTTATAAACGATTACAAAATGTTGTTGAGGAAGTTCAAAGTGTAAGGACGGAAACAAAAAAAAGGAGAAGACCCGAGTGGAGAGTTATTTTGGATATGATACGCAAAACCGACCCGAACTTATTTTTCCGACTTCTTAGAAAACTTCTTCATCAATTATGTTGGGATGGTGTAGCCGGTGCCGATAAATTATTGGAGCTATCTACAATTGAACAAAAAATCGGCGATAAAAATACTAAAGAAGACGAGAATAAACCGCTTAAAAAGAAGGTAATAAATACATACAACGATTACATAGAAGCAATTCTTACATTAGCCTATGAAAATATTTCCCGTGAACAAATTTTAGCTAAGTTATTAAAATGGATAAAAGAAGATAAATCAAGCGGTTTAATTAAAGCATTGGAAAGTCAAGATACTTCTTTAATGGAGATAAGTGATTCCATTAGAAGATATTTTCACCTTGCACCGGAGAAATTCGAAGTATCCGAATCAACAAAAAAAGGGCTGCGCGTATCTTTATTGAGAAGATTTTTTACCGATCAGTTAGGTTACATTAATATTGCAAAAGAATATGTGAAAATAACGGATTTTTATAGAATTATTGATAAAATGGTTTTCCCGCCATCAAGTCATGGTAAATTAGGCGGTAAAAGTGCCGGATTATTTTTAGCCAAAAATATATTAGAGAATTGCACGATAGATTCAAAGAGTAATTGCGAAATTAAAACTCCGAAAACTTGGTACATTGCCTCGGATGGAATAATGTATTTTATGCACTATAACGATCTTGAAGAGGTTTTGGAACAAAAATATAAAGATATAAATGAAGTAAGGTTAGAGTATGCACAAATAGTTCAGGTTTTTAAGAATTCTCAATTCCCGCCCGATATGGTAAAAGGTCTTGCAATGGCATTGGACGATTTTGGAGATAAACCTTTAATTGTTCGAAGTTCAAGTTTGATGGAAGATCAAATTGGAGCGGCATTTTCGGGTAAATATAAAAGTTTGTTTTTAGCAAATCAAGGCACAAAAAGCGAAAAGTTAGCAGCTTTATTAGATGCGGTTGCCGAAGTTTATGCATCAACTTTTGGACAAGACCCGATTGAATATAGAATAGAAAGAGGTTTAATTGATTTTCACGAAGAGATGGGGATTATGATTCAAGAAGTTGTCGGTAATAAAGTAGGTAAATATTTTTTCCCTGCTTTTGCCGGAGTGGCTTTTAGTTATAACGAATTCCGTTGGTCGCCAAGAATTAATAGAGATGACGGTTTAGTACGTTTAGTACCTGGTTTGGGTACAAGAGCCGTCGATAGAATTGGAGATGACTACCCTATTTTGGCTGCGCCAGGTCAACCTAACTTAAGAGTAAATATTACTATTGAGGAAATGTTGAAGTATTCACCTAAAAATTTAGATGTCATAAACTTGGAAACAATTGATTTTGAAACAATTGGAATTCAAGAACTTTTAACCAATACAAATGATGAATATCCTCAAATGAATAATGTTTTCTCGATAGTTACCGGAAATATGATACGTCCGGTTTTGGGAATTAGCTCCGATTATAATCCCCGTGATTTAGTTACAAATTTTGACGGACTTTTTAATAGAACTAATTTTCTTAAAAAAATAAACGTAATATTAAAAACTTTACAAGAAAAATTGAAATCTCCGGTAGATATTGAATTTGCTTGCGATGATAAAGATTTTTATCTGTTGCAATGCCGCCCTCAAAATTATGGCGATTTTAATGTTTCCGATACAATTCCTGATGATATATCAACGGAAAGGATCCTTTTTTCGGCAAATAAATTTGTTTCAAACGGCAAATCTGCCGATATAACAAATATTGTGTATGTAGATCCCATAAAATATTCTGAATTACCGGACGAAAAAATTATGAAGCAAGTTGGAAGAGCAGTTGGAAAACTGAATAAAATTTTGCCTAAACGGCAATTTATTTTAATGGGACCTGGAAGATGGGGTAGTAGAGGTGACATCAAACTCGGTGTAAGTGTAACTTATGCCGATATTAATAACACTGCAATGCTTATTGAAATTGCTAAGAAAAAAGGTAACTACATACCCGATCTTTCTTTCGGCACACATTTTTTCCAAGATCTTTCCGAAGCTTCTATCCGGTATTTACCGCTTTATCCCGATGACGAAGGGGTTATTTTCAATGAAGACTTTTTTTGTAATTCAATAAATATTTTGCCGAAAATTTTACCCGAATATTCACATCTCTCCGAAGTTATTAAAGTAATTGATGTACCGACAAATACTAATGGACTAATATTAAAAATTTTGATGAATGCCGATTTAGACAAAGCAGTAGGTATGTTGGCAAATCCATCTTTGTTAGACTTTTCTTTACCGAAACAGTCTAAAGATTCGGTTAAAAAAAATGAAGAATGGCGATGGAGGATGTCGATTGCAAAGGCAATTGCAAACCAGCTAATTAATAAACGATTCGGGGTTATTGCAGTTTATCTGTTTGGTGGTATTGCAAAAAAAACTGCCGGACCAAAAAGTGATATAGATTTAATTATTCATATAAGCAATAAACCTCGGTATCTATCCGAAGTAAAAGCATGGTTAGACGGTTGGGATAAAAGTTTAATAGAAATTAATGAAATAAGAACCGGCTATCGATTAAATAAATTTATAGATTTTCATTTTGTTAATGATAATGAAATAGAAAAAAAAATTGGTTTTGCTTCTAAAATAAATGCAATTTCCGATTCCGCTATGAAATTAACATTGTGATATTTTAGGAGATAGTTGTATGTTAATGGAATAATTATATAGCATGTTTAACTTAAAATAAATTTTGTGATTTTAACATTATGACAATAATTATCGATACCGGTTTACCTGATGTTGACGATGTTGCGAAAGCATTAAAAAAATTGAAAGTTGATTTTAAGGTTAGTGCACAGGAAATTTTAATCAATAAAGCAAAAAAAGTTATTATTCCGGGAAGTGGTTCAACTAAACCGGTAATGTATAAACTAACACTTTTGAATCTGACAAATTTGTTAAGATTACTGAAAGTACCAATATTAGGTATAGATATCGGAATGCGTCTTTTTTGTGAAAAAGTTGATGAAGAAAAGATTGCCGGACTTGGATATTTATTAACTTCCACTCAAAAAATATTAAAACATGATAAAAATTGTTGGAGAAAAATTAAGGTTATTAAGAATTGTATTTTATTTGAAGGTGTGACAAAATTAAATTTTTATTTTAAACCATCCGATTATTACGTTCCGGTTATTGAAGAAACGGTTGCCGTAACATTAAAAGATAAAGAGATATCCGCTGCAGTTCAAAAAGGGAATCTATTTGGTGTCCAATTTTCACCGGAGAAATCGGGAGAACAAGGTTTGCAGG
>CAZXJG010000080.1:11835-13837 GCA_964640985.1 uncultured Melioribacteraceae bacterium
GCAGGTTTTAAATAATTTTTTGAATTTTTAATCCGTTTAATTATAAGCAATTAAGTTTGATATTTAGAGTAAAAATATATTATATTTAATTAATATATTAAAAGGTAATGGGATAGAATTTAATGTCTTCTCAACTACGATCATATAAAAGAGAGAATAATTATGAAGTTTTAGGACGAGCAATCTCAGATACAATTTTGATCGGAGAAAAAATTTTAGTAGAAACAGATGAGCATAAACGAAATTCTACAAAAATAAAATACGATGAAACCAACACTCAGAATATTAATCAAAAGGCATTCTTTAAAAATAATAATACTTTCAAGAATACTAGAATAATTCAAATATCAGGCACTATGCTTATTATAAGTTTAGTTATTTATGCTTTTGTAAAACAAGCATTATTTCATATACCCATTAGTTCCAATATTTTTTCTGATAGTACACTGATTGCATTAGGTTTGTTTTTGATGATTTCATCTATTACACTTCAATTTTTATTTAGAAAGAAAAAAATTAAAATAACCGTCAAAGATCAATTTTTGCATATAAAAAGTTTTCCAAGTTTTTATCATACTATCCCGGTTAAACAAGTTGCAAATTGTAGGGTAAATATTCTAAGTAAAAGTTCAGCAGATAAAAATGAAATATTAACAAACAACTTTCAAAAGAAAAGATACAAATTTGATCTTGATGCCGGGCTAATGATAGAAATGAAATCAGGTAGTAAATTAATAATTATTTCTTCACACAATACTTCTTTTGAATTGCCTTTGTACAAATAGAATAAACTTCACAATAGCCAAAACAACCCATTATCTTTATAATATCTGATTTATTTAGTATTTTACATATTGATTTTTTTGAATGTTTTTACTTATAAGGAACACCTAATATTTTTTCTCGTTATCGATATAAATAAAATGTTCGAAATAGAAAAATTGTTAAAAGTAGTTACATGCTCTTTTCTTTTGGATGGTATAATAATTGTAATAATTAATCATTCGTTATGAGCAAATAAGTTATTTATTATAAAAATAAAACTGAGGTAAACTGATGGAAAGACGAAAAAAAACCATAGATGGTAATGAAGCGGCGGCGAATGTTGCGTATCAACTAAGCGAAGTTGTTGCAATATATCCCATTACGCCCTCATCGCCAATGGGCGAAATATCCGATGCATGGTCAGCAGTTAAGAGAAAAAATATTTGGGGAACAGTACCTTCGGTAACTGAGATGCAGAGTGAAGGAGGCGCTTCGGGAGCCGTTCACGGTTCGCTGCAAGCCGGTGCTTTAACAACAACTTTTACTGCATCACAAGGATTATTATTAATGATTCCGAATATGCATAAAATTGCAGGTGAATTAACTCCGGCGGTATTTCATGTCTCTGCCCGTTCATTAGCGGCTCAGGCGCTTTCTATATTCGGTGATCATACCGATGTAATGCAAGTTAGACCTACAGGCTTTGGCATGATAGCTTCCGGCTCTATACAGGAAGTACAAGATTTAGCAGCCATATCACATAAATCAAGTCTCGAATCAAGGATACCTTTTGTACACTTTTTTGACGGGTTTAGAACTTCTCATGAAATTCAAAAGATTGAAGAAGTTTCGTCTGAAGATTTGAGAGCTTTAATTGATGATAAATTTGTTCATGCTCATCGCCAAAGAGCTTTGAATCCCGATAATCCTTTTATTAGAGGTACTTCACAAAACCCTGATGTTTATTTCCAGGGTAGGGAATCCGTAAATAAATTTTATGATGCCGCTCCGGAGATAGTACAAAATGCGATGGATAAATTTGCCGAAATTACCGGCAGAAAATATCATTTGTTTGATTACTATGGTCCTAAGGACGCAAAAAGAGTTATTATTCTAATGGGCTCCGGCAGTGAAACAGTTCTTGAAACCGTTAATTATATGTCGAAATTTATGGAAGAAAAAGTAGGTTTGATTAAAGTAAGGCTTTATCGTCCTTTTTCACCAAAACATCTATTTG
>CAZXJG010000081.1:0-13265 GCA_964640985.1 uncultured Melioribacteraceae bacterium
ATACGACCGGAAGATATTTATGATTTTGATTTAAATTTATCTAAAACCGGAAATATGAAATTAGATGTTCAATTGGATATTGTGGAACCATTGGGTAATGAAATATTTTTATATTTTCTGGTAAATGACGCTCAATTTATAGCGCGAATACCCGCTCGTGAAATGTTAAAGGCAGGTACAACCAAAAACTTAATGTTCGATACCGGAAAACTACACTTCTTTGATTCTGAAAGCGAAAAAGCAATTGTGTGATTTTTATCCTTTATGAAGTTTGATAAATGCAGACTTTATAATTGCCGGAGTAATAGCATTTTCTTTTAATTGTTTTGCTAATGAAATTGCATATTCTTTAAAGTCCTTTAGCAAGATAGGGTTTCACAGCGTGATTCCCTTAGGAAAAGCTCAAATACTGCACAGTGTGCCGCTTTGCGCAGGCCCGCCGTCTTTCTCCGAAGGAGTGGCTTTGCCATTGGCGGGGCTTAGCTCTCACGTAATGATCCCTTTGGGAAACACCGGATTATCTCTCGGCTGGCTTCGAGATGAATCCTTTATAATGTTAGCCAGTGCTCATAGTCAAATTGATTTCCCTATTTTGAAAAGGTCGTTTTTATTTAAAAGCTGTTTACCGTGTCGAATTGTTAATATTGAAATACGTTCCGATTCAATTCTATAAACAATTCGATAATTACCTTCAATAATTTCTCGAACATTAGTTCTTTTAATTTCTGGAACTTTTCGACCTGATTGTGAAAATTTTGCAAGTTTCTTTACGGATTTCTGAATTGTTTCTGTCCATTTTAATGCAATAAGAGGATTATCAAGAGCAATATAATCAGCAAATTCTTCAAGTTTGTTAACAGCCAATTCAGTCCAGATTACTTTCATTTGTTATATCTTGCCATTAATCGCTTTTTTACCTGGCTATTAGTTAAATACTTACCATCAGCTATTTGTTGCTCGGCTACTTGAACATCTTGTAACAACTCAAGCTTTTCAATTATCGCTTGATATTCTGCAACATCGACTAAAACAGCAGAACTTTTTCCATATTGGGTTAATATTAAGGGCCTCTTTGTTTCTTTAACTTGCTTTACAAAAGTTGCAGCATTTGCCCGAAACTCAGATAGAGGCTTTATATCATTTTCAAGATTTATTTGTCTCATATACTTACCATTGTGTAGTATTTTATAAAGTACATTCAAAGATACAAAAAACAAATAGAGATGGCAATATTTAAGTTATTTTAACTTGATCAAAAAGATACTAAAACTTTTATCAAGCAGGCTAACAACGCAAATCGGCCGCACCACTTCTTCGCCTATTAACTGACTATCCGGTCCATTCTGAGTATGCGTCTATAACTCTTGAGTATGTCTTTAAATGAGACTTCCCCAAGTTGCTGGTCAAGTTCTTTCAAATAATTCATATTGAAATTAAATTTATCTGTTGAGGGCGAATACGGTTTCTCTATATTCCAAAGATTTTGACAGCCTTGTCGTTTATAGACATTAGGACGCTGTGTCATTCCGGGAACTAGGTTTGCTTCAAGAAAATATGGGCAATCTTTATCATCCATTATAATATCAATTCTGCCATAATCTCGGGCGCCTAAAGCGATAAAAGCATTTTTTGCGATTGCAATAACCCTTTTATATACATCTTTATCATTTATTGCAATTATCTTTTCTTTATCTTCATTTTTGTCTTATAACCAAGAATTTTATTAACTGTATTTTCATCCGAAACAATTATTTCTACTGGCATGGCCATTGTACACCATTAGAATCTGAACCGAGTATTGAAACTGTAAATTCTCTACCACTTATAAATTTTTCTACTAAAGCTGATTGTTTAAATAAAGTATAAATATTTTGAATTTTCTTTTGATAGCTTTCAAAATCATAAACTACAGAATCACTTCCAATACCTTTACTATCACCTTCACACAGTGGTTTTATAAATAAAGGAAAGTTGATTGGAAGTTCATTCGCACTTTTGTACATGCCAGGTTAGTCTATTTACAACCTGGTTTTGTTTTTGAATTTTTGTTATTTCCCGTCACATACTATGCTGCATAAATTGAGGACAAAACAATTTTATGTAACTTTAACGCCTAAAAGTTACATAAGGAAATTTATATGTAACTTTCGTCACATAAAGTTAAAATTATTATTTGTTAAAAATGTTTATATAATCGTAAAATATGAAAATCCTGTTTCGTGTTTGTTTCGTAAATTCAATTAAAATCTTTTTTGTTACAAATTCGTCAATTAATTTGCCTGCGGCAACGTGCGAGAGATTACAGATTTTTTTAACATCTTTCACTGTGATAATCGGGTTTCTAAATAGTTCGTTAAGTAAAATTAACGCATTTGAAGAGCGTCTTCCCCAACTAGTTCGAATTTCTTTTTTTATCCTTTGTTTTAAATCAAGAATGTTTTGCAAAGTTCTTACCCCTTCATCAGAGGTTTCGGCAATTCCGACTAAAAAATATTTTAGCCATTGTATCATATCATTTTTAGTACGGACAAATGTTAAATTATCATAATAAAGAGATTTATTCTTTTCGAAAAAAGCCGAAAGATAAAGGAGGGGCTTTGTTAAAATATTTTTGCTTACAAGGAAAAGCGTAATTAAAAGTCTGCCTATTCTTCCGTTGCCGTCCAAAAACGGGTGAATTGTTTCAAATTGGTAATGAGCAATACCAACACGTATTAACGCAGGAATATTAATATCCGGATTATTTAGAAAATTTTCCAAATCTCCCATAAGCGGATTAACAAAATGCGGAGTCGGAGGAATAAAAACGGCGTCAGCAAGTGTGCGTCCGCCTATCCAATTTTGACTTTTCCTATATTCTCCCGATTGTTTATGTCCTCCTCTTACGTTTGATAAAAGGATTTTATGTGCTTTCTTTATCAATCTGCTTGAAAGCGGCAAAGTAGATAAATCATTTATGGCATCGTTCAACGCTTTTGTGTAATTTTGAACTTCGTTCCAATCGTTTTTTCTTTCCCCTTTAATTTCAACTTCCGGCATCAGGGCTTCTTCAAAATTAGTTTGTGTTCCTTCTATCCTACTTGAAATTACGGCTTCTTTCGTAACATGCATGTGGATGAATAAATTGATATTAGGAACAAGTTTCGCAAAAGAGTTAAGTTCCCCTAATTTAACTGAAGCTTTTTCGAGAAGGGTGTTTAGTTCGGTTGATTCCCATTTCTATTGAGCATTAATTTTTGTGGGAACAAAGTATGAATATCCCGCCGTTTTTTCGTAATGCCCGGCGTTGAAGTTTTCAAGTTTTATCATTGTTTTACCTTTGTGAAAAATAAATTCATTTACTAAAATAACATCTTTTCCTACCTTATGTAACTTTAACGCTTAAAAGTTACATAAGGGAAATTTAATGTAACTTTTATTACGTTAAATTAAAAATAACTATTCTTTCAAAACTCCAATTCTTTCAAGTATTTATTCATCTCTTAAGGCTGTCATGGTCGTACTCTGACAACTTAAGAAAGAGTAAAAAATTAGAATAGAGATTTCCGAAATCTCTGCGGTTTCAGGTATTTTGTATTTAATTATTCCGAGAAATTTGTATTTAAAAATTTTGTGAATCTCCCCGGAAGGTTTCATATCTGTCACCGAGTAGTCGGTGGCAACAAAAGAACAAATTTACCTCCTGCTGCCCGAGATAGACAAGCACATACTATTTTGTACAGATTTGTGATTCTTTTTCGGAATCAGGCATTTATTATAAATAAACTTACTTTTTAAGTAAATTTTTTATAATTTATAAAAAAAAATTAATAGGAATTATTTTTTTTATTTAAGATATGAGGTGTTTCAAAAAAATGTATTAAAGTAACCATCGAGAATTCCATCCGGGAATTTCATCACAACGCATTTTGGGAGCCATCATTAAAAAACACATCTTGTATCTTATTACGAAATTCTTATAAAAATTCTCTATTGAATGTCATTATTTTGAACATTTTATATATTTTAAGTTATTTTTAAAAATTAGTAGGGACTTATAGTATGGATTTAGAAAATGACAATTTTATTAAGATTCTTCAAGAATATAAAAGATTAAAAAACGCCGAAAAATCATTTCATGACCAGTCCGGGTTAATTAAAAAAACAGATGAGATTTACAACAATTATAAAAGAATTATATCTGCTTTAGACAGAGCATCAAGTTCTTTCTGTATTATTAATAATGAAAAAGAAATACTTAATATTTGGGGTACTTTATTTGCGAGATTCGGAAAGGGAAAAGATTTTTTTGAAGGGAAAAACATAAAAGAATTATCGGAAATTATTCCAACCGAAATTTTTAGCGAAGCAATAAAGAAAGTTTTAAACAAAGAAAACGTTGTTTTCGAATGGCATCTCAATTATAAAAAGAGAACTTATTTTTGCCAAACTTCTCTTACGCCAATTTTTGATGATTCCGGAAATGTATTAAAAATTTTGGGTGTTACACAAGATATTACTGAATTAGAAGAATTACAATTATCACTAATAAAATCCGAAAAACGGATACGTTCAATTCTCGAAAATGTTGATCTTGCTGTGATAATTTATAATGAAAACGGCGAAATAAATTTTATTAACAATTATATTCAAAAGATTTCCGGTTATAAATTAGAAGAACTGCACACAATGAATTGGTGGGAATACTTCGGCATATCATTAAAATCAAACGGCTTAAAAGAAGAGCAGGAAAAACTTAAAAATGAAAACACAAAAAAAATCTTATCAAAAAAAGGAGAAGTAAGATTTATTTATTGGAAATCGATGCAATTAGAAAACGATGATGGCAGAATAAAAGAATTTATTAGTTTCGGGCAGGATATCACGGAAAAACAAAATCTGATAGAATCGTTAAAAAAAAGTGAGAGTGAATTTAGAAAAATATTTGAAAATTCTGCTGTTGGACTTGCCAGAAGTACGGTTGAAGGGAACATTTTAATGGCAAATTATGCTTTGCTTGAAATATTAGAATGTAAGTCTGCAGAAGAGCTGATTGGAAAGATAAATGCAATTAATTTTTATGTCAATCCAAAAGACAGGGAAGAATTTATAAGAATACTCAAAGAAGAGGGATATGTTTTCGGTCTTGAATTTGAGATAAAAACTCTTGCCGGTAATATAAAAACTGTTCGTGAAAGCGCAAAAGCATTCTTAAACGATGAAGGGAAAATAGATTACTTCGAGTGTGTAATTGAAGATATATCCGATAAAAAGAAAATAATAAAAATGCTGAAGCAAGCAAAAGAAAAAGCTGAAGCATCCGAAAAATTCAAATCGGAAATGCTTTCTTTAATGTCGCATGAAATTAGAACGCCGTTAAACATCATATTAAATTCTGTTGATTTGATTAGTCAAGAGATTTATGAAGAAGCTCATCCCGAGATTTTTGATGCTTTTAATTTGATAAGTGAAAACACGCAGCGAATAGTTAGAACCGTGAATTTAATTGTAACTATAGCGGAAATTAAAAGCGGAATTTATAAAAATGAACCTGAAAAAATTGATATTATGAATGAAATTTTGCTTCCGTTGAAAGAAAGGTTCCGGAAAACTTTAGAAATTAAAAGGCTGAACTTAATTATTCAAAAGAGTGCTGACGAAGCGGTTGCGTTTGTAGATCCAATTGCTATTAAAGAAATAATTTATCATTTGGTAGATAATGCGGTTAAATATACGCTACAAGGTACTGTGATGGTAAAATTTTATTATAATACGGAAGATAAATTGGTGTTGGAAATTAATGATACAGGTATCGGAATGTCGGAAGAATTTATGGGGAAAATGTTCGATCTCTTTACACAAGAATCACATGGTTATACAAGGAGGTATGATGGACTTGGCATGGGGCTATCGTTGGTAAAAGAATACTGTGATATTAATCATATTAAAATAAATGTAAAATCAGCACCGCGAAAGGGTACAAATATTATGCTGATTATTCCTACTCAAATTAGCAATGAAAACGATGAACAAAAGTAAAATTATTTTTCTATTTTATTTTCGGTTGTCCATGTTTTCAAAGCGGTAAGTACCTCTTGCATTGCAGCAATAACTAATTCCCGTTTTTCAGGTTCAATGTTATTAAGAATTTCTTTATGAATCTTTATATGATTTTCGTTGATATTACGAAGAAAGGGAATGCTTTTATTAGTTAAGTGTACAATAACATTCCTTTTGTCCCGTTCATCCTGTTGACGAATAACGAATTTTTTTGCTTCGAGAGAAGTTAAAATATGAGTAATTCTTCCCGGTGTTAGTTCTAATTTTTTACCTAATTCTTTAATTGAAAGGGAAGCTTTATGTGTAAAAAGTCTCAAACATTTAAATTCAGCGGGTGTAAGACTAAACATTGCGGCAAAATAATTCTCTTTCATATCACATGTTTTTGCTAAAGCACATGTTAATTCTGCCATAGATCTGGCTAATTTAGTATCAATTGATGAATTCATATTTGTCATTTTCAAACTTTAATTCATTTTATACTGTAAAATATAATAATATTTTAGTAAGCGCAAACATTTATGTGGTGAGATTTTTACAGATGAAGTGTTTTTAATAGAAATGTAATTTTCAAAATTATGTTTTCATTGTTTTGGGAAATCATCTTTTTTTGGGGATCGTTAAAAAATTAAAAGAGGTCGAAATTCAGGTTTATTGAATTATATATTTAGACTGTTGCATTTAAATATTTTGTTAATTTAATTAAATATTATAATGCTTGTGTAATCTAAATTTATTAATTAAATAAATACCCGCAATAATAAATGCCATTCCGACAAAATGCAAAGGGAATAATTTTTCACCGTCAATTAAACCCCAAAAGACAGCTACTATTGGAATAAGATAAGTTACCGATGAAGCAAATACTGCAGAAGTGATTTGTATTAATTTGTTAAAAAGAATCACTGCAAAGGCAGTATTTATGGCTCCGAGCAAGAAGATAAAACCTAATGATGACCATGCACCATTTACAGTTGATAATCTATGCAGAAAATCCGTTGAGAAAAGATAAATTATAGCCAAGGGACCAATTGAAAACATAGCAAGTGCAGTAAGTATAATAGGATTGAGTTTTTGAAAAAAAGCTTTCACCATATTTGTGCTAATTCCATAAAAAAGTGTAGCAGCAATTACAAATAATGCAAAATAATTAAAATTGCCTAAGGTACCGTTGCCGCCGACAAAACTTAATGTAAAAGAACCAATAAAACCCAGGGATAATCCGGCAATTTGTCCTTTACTTATAGCGACTTTAAATAATAGTGCTCCAACAAGAAGTGTAAAAATAGGCGTAAGAGAATTAAGAATTCCTGTGAGTGAACTTTTTAAGCCCGTTTCGGCAACGGCAAAAAGTATTGCGGGAATAAAATTACCAATAAGTCCTAAAACAAAAATCTTTTTCCATCTGAATCTGTAAATGGTTTTTATATGTTTTAATGCAATAGGCAGCATTACAAGAAAGGCAAACATAATCCGGATTGTACCAACCTGAACAGGGGGAAATGAAGTTAATCCTTCTTTGATTAAAATAAAAGAACTGCCCCAAATAATGGAAAGAGCCGTTAAAAGTAAAATAGGCAGCAGTTTACCCTTTGTATATTGCATATTGTATATCACCTATCTCGGTAAGCCGGAAAAAAGTACCAACATTTACTATATTCCGATTCAATCAATTTTTTAATTAATTTTCTGTAAAATTAATTTTCTCATTCTTAATGTCAATCTGTTTTAACAAGCTGTGTTTTATCAAAAAGCGCAATTACCTCTTTACAAAATTTTATAACGAAATCTAATGTTTCTTCAACTGATGAATATTCGTTGTTCATTTTTAATTTCATATTGTTCTTATTTTGTTCAAAACGGATTTTACCTGAATAATCATTTACAACAAAGTTCATTAGAACCGTAAATTTATTTTTATAGAAATCTTCTTTGTTTTTTGCGGGTAAAATAATAGATATGGCATCCCGTAAAATTACAATTCTTTCAAACATTGCGTAGGAAGCATAAAAACGCAAAACGGCAATCATAATCAATCTTTCAACCACTATCGGCATTTTCCCGAATTTATCTTCCATTTCTTCACGTATATCATCAATTTCTTCTATTTTGAGTATTGAAAATAATGCGGAATAAAAACTTAATCTATCTGATGAATCGGGCATATAAGAATTTGGAATACTAATTTTAAAGTAAGTATCAATGGTAGGCTCTGTTTTATCTTGAACTTTAGGAAGATTTTTAAAAACATTTTTGAACTCATCATGTTTTAATTCTTCAACAGCCTCATCCAATAATTTAATATAAATTTCAAATCCTACAGAATCGATTGCACCGCTTTGCTCGGTTCCCAAAAGGTTACCCGCCCCTCTAATTTCCAAATCACGCATCGATAGGTTAAATCCTTCTCCAAGGTCTGTATATTCTTCAATTGCCTGAAGTCGTTTTAACGCCTTTTTAGTTATGGTATTTAACGACGGTACAAGTAAGTAAGCGTATGCCTGTCGGTTAGACCTACCGACTCTTCCGCGCAGTTGATGAAGTTCTGCCAATCCAAAACGGTCTGCCCTATTGATTATTATTGTATTAACATTCGGAATATCAAGTCCTGACTCGATAATTTTCGTGGAAATAAGCATGTGATATTTTTTGTTAAGAAACTCATGAATAACTTTTTCGAGCTGCGAAGGTTTCATTTGTCCATGTGCCACACCAATCTTAATTTCCGGTATATATTTTTGCATATAAGCGGTAATCCTATCAATAGATTGAACTCTATCGTGAACAAAATATATTTGTCCGTTACGTTTAATTTCCGTTAAAACCCAGTTCCGAATATTTTTAGGGTCGAATTTATCTACCTTAGTAAAAATCGGTTGCCTGTTAGGCGGGGGGGTGGTAATTATGGATAAATCTCTTGCACCGAGTAACGATAAATTAAGTGTTCTCGGTATCGGAGTAGCGGTTAAAATAAGCGTATCTACATTGACTTTCATTGAGCGGAGTTTTTCCTTTGCCATAACGCCGAACCGCTGTTCTTCATCTATAATTAGTAAACCAAGGTCTTTAAATTTAATATCTTTTGATAAAAGTCTGTGTGTCCCAATTACTATGTCTATTTTCCCATCGGCGAGTTTTTTTACAATTTCTACTTGCTCCGATTTTTTTTGGAATCTTGACAATTGTGCTATATTAACTGGAAATTGTTTCAGCCTATCGCAAAAAGTATTATAATGCTGCTCTGCAAGAATAGTTGTGGGTACTAAAATGCATACTTGTTTGCTGTCATTTACGGCAATAAAAGCAGCACGAACGGCAATTTCAGTTTTTCCAAAACCCACATCGCCGCACACAAGTCTATCCATCGGCATTGGTGATTGCATATCATCTTTTACTTCTTTTGTAACTTTTGCTTGGTCCGGAGTATCTTCGTAAAAAAAAGAAGCCTCAAGTTCATTTTGCCATATAGTATTTGAATTAAAAGCAAAGCCTTCGGATGCTTTTCGTTCTGCGTAAAGTTTTATTAGTTTCCGTGCGGCATCTTTAATTTTCGACTTAACTTTTTTCTTTGCCCTTTGCCATTCGTTATTGCCGAGCGTTGTTAATTTGGGCTGTACATTATCTTTGGATGAAAATTTTTTTACCAAAGAGAGATAATTTAAATTAACGTAAACAACATCTTTATTAGCGTAAAGTATTTTGATGCTTTCCTGTTCTACCAACCCGATTTTAATTTTTTCCAAACCCGCATATTGACCTATACCGAAATTTTCATGAACTACGTAATCACCTATTTTTATCGATGCAAAATCTTTTACACGCGATTTTTTTATTTTATATTTTCGTAATAATCGTTGTCGGTAAGGCTTATTGAAAATCTGATAATCCGTTAAAATAAGAAATTTTCCCTTTTTACAAATGAATCCCTTGTTTATTGCAAGTATAGATATCTGAATTTTCCCGTCGTCAATTAAATTGCGCAGTTCAGATTTATAATCGGAAAGCAATTCGAGAAGTCTTTGCCCTTGTAATTGGTTTTCTGCAGTAATTATAATTTCATAATCGTTTTTAGAATATTTTAAGAGATAATTGAAAAGTAATTCGAAATTTGAATTAATTACGGGCGCTTTTGATATTCCTAAATTTATTCTCGGTTCTTCCTGTCCTAATTCGTCTTCTAAAAGCCAAAGTGCATTCTTATTAAAAAATTGTTCAACCGATTTTATCCGTTTGGTTGAAACAATATTTTTATTTAAATCCGTTTGTTCGCTTTGCCCTTTTTCACTAAATAATTTGTAATTAAATTCTTCATTTAAAACTTCGGGATTTTCAATTCCCGGGTTATTTTTATCGCCGTTGTTATTATTAATAAAATTTTCAATTTCATATTCCGATGCAATTACAAGCGGTGTATTTAAATAACTAAAAATATCCGCTGTTTTTTCAATAGTATCATGACTTAATTTTGAAGCTATCGTTACCGATTTAATTTGATTTAGAGAGCGTTGGCTATTGTTATCAAAATATCGCATCGATTCTAAAAAATCACCATCGTATTCTAATCGGCATGGTTGATTTTCACTATAAGACCAAAAATCGATAACCGAACCTCTTATTGAAAAGTCGCCTTGTGCGGTAACATATTTTTCCCGGTTGTAATTGATAAGATTAAAATATTCAATTAATTCATCGTAGGTAATTTCATTTCCTAGCTCAATTACGGTTGTGTTTTTTTTAATAGTAGATTTATCCGGTAAATTAACATCAAGAATATTATAAGTTGCAAGAAGAATGAACTGCTCTTTTTGCGAAATATCCGTCAGTTTTTCTTGTATCGATTCGGAAGTTAGATCTTTTATGGCAATTACATTGCTACCAAGTCCAAGTATATCAAGCTCTACTAATGTTTCATTAATAGTTCCAATATTTTCCAAAAGAACTAATATGCTTTTCTTTTTTTTTATTAAAGATTTTATTAAAAATGATTTACTTGCACCATGAAGAGGTGATATATATATTACACCTTTATCCAGATTTGAAACATTATCTCTTAATTTTTTGATTGGTTCAAATTTATTAAATCTTTTTGATATTGTGATATTCATCATATACTTTTTAAAATAGATACAATTCTCCCTTCACCTAAAACTAAAAGGAGCAAATGTAAAAATAGTTTAAATAGTAATTAAAAGCCGGATCAAAAGTTTGTAGAAAAACCTATTAAGATAAATTACCCCCTGAAAATATTACCGTTTTATCACAAAAATATTTTGTTTCTTGTTTCCACTTGTCAATAAATAGCTACTTCATCAAAGTTCTTTCTAATCTTTTGCTAAAAGCGAATAAATTGCAAATAGAATTGAAAGGAGCATTAAAAAGAGACTTATGAATATTAACACTAAACCATCATTTTGAAATGAAATAATAATGTGTGCCATTTGTCTTAACCCCAATGTTTGTGCTGCCAGACTTTTAAGACTAACAATGCCTTGCCATAATGTTATTAATGAGCCAAGTAAAGACAAAATTGAAAGTACCAACAATATAAAATAAACAATAGTTTTACTTTCTTTTGATGTTAATGTTTTTTCGGTCATGTTATCACCTAAATATTATTGATTTTATATTTTTCGTAATTTATTAGAATATTATTTTATATATGGTTAAACGATGAAACAAATCTAATGCTGAAAATAATATCTGTATAATAACTTAAGTATTGTACTAAAATAATAAAAGGAGAAAAAATAATTAATTAAAAATTTGTTATAACTCTTTAAAAATATCAGTATGTAAAACTCATTAGAAATGTAGTATTAATTTAAGAAATAGTTTTTACAATTTGTTTTAATTTTAGAAATAATTTTGCTGGAATATATTCTTTTTGAAAAGGTATCTTCAAATTATTTTCTTCGTTTAGGGGGTAGAATAATATGTTATACATTTATTAAATATTTAGGGGGTGGGATAAGTTGTTCTATCCAACCCCCTAAAGTTATTCTATTCCACCCCCTTAGCTTCAGACAAATTTTTATTAAGTATATTTCTTTCTCTGTATAATTGTCCGATTTCGGCACCAACCACAAAAAGTATTGAGGAATAAAAGACCCAAAAAGCGACTACGGCAACTAAAATAAAAGCGCCGTAAATTTTATGTATCGATAAATAATTAGTAACATAATATCCAAATATAATTGCGGCAATTCGCCAAAGCACAGTAGCCCAAAAGGCGCTTATTACGGGGACTTTTTTACCAAGACTTTCGTAGGGAATTAAAAAATAGAAAGCAAAGAACATAACAAATATAATAATAACGGAAACTATATTTAAAACGGTATCCATCAGAAAGCTTAATCTGAAAAAACTTAAAAATTCTATTTTATCTGCTGCAGATACTAAAATATTTAGTATGGGGAGAATGAAGTTTGATATTAATACAAAGAAGATTAATAAAATTACCATTCCGAAATCTCTCAATAATCCAATCCAAGCAGATTTATGAGTAGTTACTCCGTAAATTCCGTTAAGCACAGTTCTAATACTGCTGAAAAGCCACGTGGTAGTAAATAATAATCCAAAGGAACCTAAATATGCTGCTGTAGTTTTGAATTCCACAACATTCGGCATTCTTTTAAGTATAAATTCTTTTGTGTATTGTGCATAGGCGGGATAAGGAATTAGATTGTCTATAAGTGTGTTTATTTGATGCAGAATATCTTTAGCCGGAATAATATGACTTAAAATAGAAAATGTTAAAAGTACAAATGGGATTATGCTTATAAAAAGCGAAAAAGCTATTCCAGCCGCTGCGAGAAATAGATGGTGGTCTTCTAATCGTCTGAAAAGACCCCCTATATAGTGATCTAAAAAACTTAATATCTTTCTTATTATAGAAGCAGAAAGCTTTTTAGCAAGCCATCTTAAAATTTTAAATCGTACCATTCATTATTTCCGGAATTGACCGGTAATATAAATCAATTAATTTTTTTAAGGGAATTTTAAGCTGTTCATTTATTTTTAAAAAATCACCGCCTGTTTTACCAATTAAAGAAACCGGCACAGGGTTTCCTTGAATAATTTTTTTGAAGTTTTCTTCTTTTCCCGGAAGTACAGATACTATTATTCTCGATTGTGATTCTGAAAATAATGTAAAATCAAAACGTTTTTTTACGGGAATTGTAACCCCGGCGCCAATTGGATTTTCATCATTAATAATACAGCATTCA
>CAZXJG010000081.1:13275-13764 GCA_964640985.1 uncultured Melioribacteraceae bacterium
TTCAGCCAAAGCAGCAGCTATTCCGCCGTCGGAAATATCGTGTGCTGAGTTGATTAACCTGCTTTCAATAAGTTTAATTACTAATGAATGGAGTTCTTTCTCGCAATTAATGTCTAATTTCGGCGCATCTCCTTCAACTAAATTATAATAAGTACTAAGGTATTCGCTTCCTCCTATTTCCTCGAAATCTTCTCCTAATAAATAGATTAGATCCCCGGAATTTTTAAACTCGGCAGTAGTAACATTTTTTAAATCTTCCACCAATCCTACCATTCCAATTACAGGAGTAGGATAAATAGCTCCATCCGGATTTTCATTATAAAAACTTACGTTTCCACCTGTAACTGGAGTACTAAATGCTTTACACGCCTCTCTCATCCCCGATATCGTTTCTTTGAAAGTCCAATAAATTTCAGGTTTGTACGGATTTCCAAAGTTTAAACAGTTTGTAATTGCCAAAGGGATGCCCCCTGAACAGACAACATTTCT
>CAZXJG010000082.1:0-9466 GCA_964640985.1 uncultured Melioribacteraceae bacterium
ACGGTACGTTTAAAACAGCTTTATTTGAAAATCTTTATCGAAATTCTTTTAAAACCCTTTGCAAAGTATCGGGATAACGGGATGGGACACTTTTTTCATTTAGAAACTCTATAAATTCATTTTGACTATCTGTAAAGCCAAGTTCAATTTTAGCCAAAATTCGTTCTTGAAGTTCTTTTCCCGAAAAAAGTTCCTCCAATTATACATTCCGATAAGTGGATTATTTTCGATAAATCATTTTTATCTTTAACGTAAGGGTTTCCAATTATTTTAATTCCTCCGTAAAGCAAATCGATATCGGTATTATTTTGCAAGTAGTTGATTCTTAATTGTAAATGGTTGGAATTATATTTATCGTCACTTCCCAAAAAAGTTATATACTTCCCGACAGATAGAAGGATTCCGCTATTTAATGATAACGGCAATCCTCTGTTTTTATGTTTTATCAATTTTATATTTTCAAATTTCATAACTAATGAATTAATATATTCTATTGTAGAATCGTTACTGCCGTCGTCAACTATTATTAGTTCCCAGCTTTTGTTGGTTTGGCTAAAAACCGAATCTATTGCTCGTTTTAAAAGTTGTTTTCTATTATACATAGGTATAATTATTGAAACAGTTGGACATTTATCTTTGTATAATTTCATCGGTTTATTTTTGTTTTTATATGGTGTTTTCTTAAATGTAAAATATTATTTTTCATATATTATTTTTCTAATTAAATTTAAAACTTATTATTTGTAAATAAAAAGGTTTTATGAGTTATAGCGACCAAAAAAAGTATTTTGAATTTCTTAAAAGACATGAAAAAAAATTTGATAAGGAAGAATTAAAAAGTTATATCATGCTAAAAAAACGCCACCGAGATGATGAATACCTCGATAAGCTCTCTTTAGATAAGCTTAAAAGCCTTTACGAAAAATATCACCAAAGCACAGAAAGAAAAAACTTCGATCATTTTTTTAAGAATACTAATAAAGACTAAATAATTGAACAAATAAAATTTAATTGTTATTTATGAGGAAAGAATGAACCAATCAAGACTGCACAAAATTTTTGGAGTAATTGTTTTTTTACTTGCGTTCTACACTTATTTTTCAACAGTTCAGCCCTCCGTTTCTTTTTGGGATTGCGGTGAATTTATAGCTTCTTCGTACGGGCTTCAAGTGCCTCACCCTCCGGGAGCTCCTTTCTTTTTGATTGAAGGAAGAGTTTTTTCGATGATTCCTTTTGCAAGTAATATCGGCTTAAGAGTAAATATGATTTCGGTAATAACAGCCGCCTTAGCAATATTATTCCTTTATTTAATAGCGATTAAACTGATAGATAACTTTACGGATAAAAGCAAACGCAGTATGCTCGAAGCCATCGGTATATTTACTTCCGCTGCAATCGGAGCGCTTTCGTTAGCCTTTTCCGATACTTATTGGTTTAATGCCGTAGAAGCTGAAGTATATGCGTCTTCTATGTTCTTTATTACTTTTGTCATTTGGCTATTACTTATTTGGTATGAAAAATCGGATGAATATGATAGTGAAAAATATTTAATATTTATCGCTTATTTAATCGGATTAGCTACAGGCATACATCTGATGGCTGTTTTGGCAACTGTTCCTATTGTTATGGTTATCATGTTTAAAAAATACGTTACCGATGATGAGATATTAAAGAAAACCGCTTATTTATTTGTCGGACAGGCGGTACTGTTATTGTTAATTGCAATAGCAATGTGGGCGGCACTTACCGAAACTTCACCGCCTACACAGGCGCAATATCAAGCGGTAGATAACCGTTTTATTATGGTTTTTGCAGCCGTCAGTTTACTTTATATGGGTATTTTTTGGAAAAAGATTTTTAATAAAAATTCTTTCTATTGGCCCATTATTGTTGGTGGAATAGCCTTGGTAATAATTTATCCGGGAATGGTAAAGGATGTTGTAAAATTAATAAATTACGTAGGCGGCGGTGATATCCTTTATTCGTCTCTTGCATTTATAGCCCTTTTTGTTATAATGGGTTATTTCATTTATTGGAGCAGAAAAGAAAAACACGGAACTGTTAATTTAATTTTTAAAGTGCTGTTCTTCTTACTTATCGGTTATTCCAGTTATACTATGGTTATAATTCGTGCCAATGAAAATACACCGATAAATGAGAACGATCCAAAAACATATCCGCGTTTGGAATCTTATTTAAGCCGTTCTCAATATGGTAATTTCCCTAATTTTCAAAGGCGTTATTCGCAAGAGCCTAATCAGCAGGGAATTTATAAAAATTATTCGAGCGATCTCGATTTTTTAATTCGTTATCAAATGAATGAAATGTTCCATAGATATTTGTTCTGGAATTATATAGGACGAGTTTCTACTGTCCAGGGTGCAGGTGTTAAATGGGCACAGCTTTTCGGCATACCGTTCTTTTTAGGCTTACTCGGCTTGTATTATCATTTCAAAAAAGATTGGAAGATGGCATCGGTTTTCTTGGTGATGTTTATCTTTTTGGGGTATTTAACTGCTTTTTATCAAAATCAGCAGCAGCCTCAACCAAGAGAAAGGGATTATTTTTATGTGGGGGCGTTTTTTGTTTATTCAATTTGGATTGCTTTGGGAATGTACGGAATTTTTGATTTAATCAAAGAGAAATTTTCAAAATCCAAGTTACTTAAACCTTTAGTTTTCGGCGCTCTTTTCCTCGGTATTGTTTTTGTCCCTTATAATATGAGAAGAACAAATTATTTTACTCACGATAGATCAAGAAATTATGTTCCTTGGGATTATTCGTATAATTTGTTGCAAAGTGTTCGTCCTAATGCTATACTTTTTACAAATGGCGATAACGATACATTTCCGCTTTGGTATCTTCAAAATGTGGAAGGTGTAAGAAGAGATGTCAGAATTGCTAATTTAAGTCTGTTAAATACCCCCTGGTATATAAAACAATTAAAATATCAAACGCCTTACGGAGCTTTAAGAGTACCGATTTCATATTCAAAAAGCGAAATTGATAGAATCGGACCGATTCAATGGAAAGCGAAAAAAATAGTTGTGCCGGTACCACGTGATGTTTATAAAAAATTTGGAATTACGGATACTTCGGTAATTAATAAAGGTGAAATTGAATGGATAATGAAAAACACCACTCAATTCGGAAGAATAAAAGCTGTAAGAACTCAAGATTTAATGGTGTTGGATATTATCGAAACTAATAAATGGAAACGTCCAATTTATTTCGCCGTTACTGTTGGGGATCAGGGTAAAATAGGACTTTCGAATTACCTTGATATGGAAGGGCTTGCATTCCGGTTGGTTCCTAAAAAAGAAAAATCTTATTACGCGGCTGTTAACACTCAAATAATGAAAAAAGACCTTTTTGATCAGCCGAAGGGATTTAGTAAAAGTTATCAACCGGGGTTTAAATTTAGAGGATTGAATGATCCTACGGTTTTTCTAAATGCCAATCATCGTAGGTTAACTATTAATTATAGAAATGCTTACATAAGATTAGCATTGAATTATTTGTATGTAAAGAAAGACAGCACAATGACTATTGCGACTCTAAATGAAATGAACAAGATAATGCCGTTAAAGTTAATTCCTGTAGATTATAGATTGTTGAATGATATTGCCGAAATTTATTGGAGTGCAGGCGATAGAAAAGAGTATATTAAATTTGCGAAACAAGTGGAAGCAAAAGCTCTCCACCAAATAAACATTAATCCCGCAAATGTTTATGGTAATTATAATCCTTATTTATTATTAAAAGGTATTTATGATAGACTTCACGAGTACAATAAATTTGTAAATGTATTATTGAAATTACAGGCGGTGCGTCCGGGCGATCCTTCTGTTACCCGCCTTATAAATCAATACAGACATTTAGCAAGAGCAGATACTTCTGAAGTAAATAAAAAAATGATGAAACTAAAAAAATAAAACAAATTGAGCACTTATAAAAAGTGCTCTTTTTTTAACTATAAGAAAGAAAAATTGAGAATATTAATAATAGCACTTTCAGGTATCGGCGATGCGCTGATGTTTACCCCGGCACTTTTTGAATTAAAAAAAGCTGAGCCTGAAAGTCAAATTGATGCACTTGTGATGTTTGCAGGCGTAAAAGACATTATGAAGCGAATGGAAAGCATTTCAAATATCCATTATTTCGATTTTATTCATTCGGATCCGTTTAGTGCACTTCGGTTTGTATTTAAATTACGGCATAAATATGATGCTGTAATAAATGTTTATCCCTCCAATAGAAAAGAATATAATATAATAAATTTTATTATCGGAGCTAAAAAAAGGATTGCCGTTCGTTATAATCATCAAGATAAAATCAATTTTGGATTTTTAAATAATATCACTATTTATGAAAATGATTCGCTTCATAATGTTGAAGAAAATATAAACTTAATAACAAAATTTACTAAAGAAAAAACAGATAAAATTCTACCCCTTCAATTTGTTTTAAACAAGGATGACAGAAAATTTGCCGACGATTATTTAATAACTAAGTCTGTTTCAAACGAAGAATTTATAATAAGTTTTCATCCAGGCTGTTCAACATTGAAGAATCATATTAACAGAAGATGGGAACCGGAAAAGTTTGTAGAATTGGGTCGAAAATTAATTGAAGAATTTAACGCAAAAATTTTTGTATTCGGAGGTCCCGATGAAACGCGGTTAAAAAACAAAATAGTTAACGGCATTGCTTCTGATGATGCAATCAGCATCGATACTAAAAGCCTTTTCCAAACAGCCGCATTAATGGAACGATGTAAAATATTTGTAACTAACGACTCGAGTTTAATGCACATAGCTTCCGCTCTGCAATTAAATATTGTATCTATAATCGGTCCGACAAATTTAAATTACATTCATCCTTGGCAAACAAATTATAAAGTTGCTTCGTTAAATTTAGAATGTTCACCATGTTTTTATTACTCACCCCGTCCTTTAACATGTTCACGTAACGATATTAAATTTAAATGTATAAAAAATTTGCAAGTAGATATGGTATTTCAAAAAGTAAAAGAATTTATTGACGAATAATTTTTTACAGCAAGTTAATTATATATTCAACACAATTATTAATGTTATCGAATGGTTTAATTAAATTTTGTCTCCTTTTTTCGTAAATAATTCTTTTTTCCATTTCATCAATTATATTTTTCCACATTGTTCCGTGAGCAGCAGCAGGTTTAAGCGGTAAAATGCTTTTGTTAAAATATTCCCAAACCAGCGAAAGTTCAAGCAAAGTGCCGGTTCCTCCTCTTAAAAAAATAAATCCGTCACCTAAATTGACTAGATTTGAAAGCCTTTCAAATAAGTTATCACATTTGATTATTTTTGTAAGAAATTGACTTGGAATGGAATTAAAAATATTCACGGTAACACCAATTGCTTCGGTGCCCGATTCAACGGCTCCTCTTGAAACGGCGTCCATAATACCCTGGAACCCGCCTGTACAAACATTTAAATTATTTTGCCCTAACAATCTACCTAATTTATAAGCTGTTTCGTATTCTTCATCACCTACTTTAGGCAGCGAGCTTCCAAAAACAGTTATGGTTTTTGCCATTATTCTCCTATAAACTGAACTATTATTCGTCTGTTACGCCGACGATTATCGAAATCGATTAATATAATTTGCTGCCAAGTGCCGAGCATTAGTCTACCTGAAGAGAATGGAACGGTAAAAGAAGCACCTTGCAAAGCAGCGCGGACGTGTGAAAAGCCGTTTCCATCGTGCCAAGTATTGTCGTGATAATACGATTTATTTGAAGGGATCAGTTTTTCTAAAAATTCCGGATAATCTTTCAGCAACCCCGGTTCATATTCAATTGTTGTAATTCCGGCGGTTGAACCGGGGACAAAAACCAATACATTTCCTTCATTAAAATTAGAGTTACTTAAAATTTTTTGGACTTCCGATGTTATATCGATAATATCGTTAAATCCTTTTGTGGATACGGAAAACTCAAAAGTTTTAACACTCATAATTTCACCATTTTTTTATATAATTTACAAAAATGACTTATGAATTTGAAGAGATAAAAACAGCAAAAAAATCTAATATAATTTTGCTTGTTATTCGGATATAATTCACTTCTTTGATAAATTTGAGTTGAGAAATATTTTATTTAATTAAAGGAGAAATTAGCATGACGGCAACTGATTATATTGAAATCGAAGAGAAATATGGTGCACATAATTATCATCCTCTTGACGTTGTTATTGAAAAAGCAGAAGGAATTTGGGTTTATGACGTAGAAGGTAAAAAATATATGGATTGTTTGGCAGCATATTCTGCAGTTAATCAAGGTCATTGTCACCCTCGTATTGTTAAAGCCTTAAAAGAACAAGCAGATAAAGTTACCTTAACATCGCGGGCTTTTCGGAATAACCAACTTCCGCTGTTATATAAGGAATTATCGGAGCTGACGGGTTATGAAATGGTTCTTCCAATGAATTCGGGTGCTGAAGCTGTAGAAACGGCATTAAAAGCAGCAAGGAAATGGGGATATAAAATTAAAGGCGTTCCCGAAAACAAAGCTGAAATTATCACGTGTACAAACAATTTTGGCGGTAGAACCATAACTATCATAACATTTTCTACCGAAGAGCAATATAAAGATGGTTTCGGCCCTTTTACTCCGGGTTTTAAAACGGTGGAATATGGAAATATAGCGGATTTAGAATCTGCAATTAATTCAAATACAGTAGCCTTTTTGGTTGAACCGATTCAGGGCGAAGGCGGTGTTGTGATTCCACCCGAAGGATATTTAAAAAAAGCTTATGATATTTGTAAAAAGAATAACGTACTCCTTATTGCCGATGAAATTCAATCGGGATTAGGACGCAGCGGCAAACTTTTTGCTTTTGAATATGAAGGAATTAGACCCGATGCCGTAACTATTGGGAAAGCATTATCCGGCGGTTTATATCCGGTATCGGCAGTACTTTCACGCAAAGAAGTTTTAGGTGTGTTTAACCCTGGTGATCATGGATCAACTTTCGGTGGAAATCCTCTTGGTGCTGCCGTTGCAAGAGAAGCAATCAAAGTTTTAGTGGAAGAAAAATTAATCCAAAATTCCTACGAATTAGGTAAATATTTTAGAGAAAAATTAAGAGCTGTAAATTCCCATCATGTTAAAGAAATTAGAGGCAAAGGCTTATTCATTGGTGTAGAATTAAACGAGGAAGCCGGCGGTGCAAGAAGATTTTGTGAAACTTTGATGTCAAAAGGAATTTTAGCTAAAGAAACGCACGAAAATGTAATTAGATTTGCGCCTCCATTGGTAATCAAAAAAGAAGAAATTGATTGGGCTATGGAGCGTATAAAAGATGTATTGTTAATGGATTAAACAGGTCAAAACAATTTCTTAAGGCTTCTGCAAAATAAAATATTTAAATAATTTGTCATTTATTTCGCATAAACTCTATTGTTTTTATCAAAAAGCTTACATTAGTGTTTCGTTTTACTCCGGTCTCTCAATTTGAGGGATTCGGGGTAATATTTATCAAATCGGCGCCAACTTGCAGTTATCCGGAAAAGTTTATTTAATAAAATAAAGGCTTTGAAATAAAAGAAAAAGTAGTTGAAGGTTACGTAATTGAAATTTTTAGTAGAAATTATTAAACTAATATTATGCTTTGAGATTACTGATCAATTTATTTTCTTGCTAAGAAGTTGAACAATGCGCAATAGATATAACTTATTAACCCGATGGGGTTTAAAAAGGATAAATGGACTTTGTAAATTATTGATTTACAACTTTTTAATAAGTGTGTAAATCCCAAACTATATCTGCCAAGTTAATAGAATTGATTTATGTGAAAGGAAATTAAAAATGGCATCAAAAAATACACTTTTCTTGCATGAAGAAATATTACTTTTAGCTTTACGGGATGAGAAGGGTACTATTGCAGCGGGAACGATGTACCAATACGCAATTAGCGGAGCTATTTTGTCGGAACTGTTGATAAATAAGCGTATCGAAATCAAGAAATTCAAAAATAAAAAGCTCGTTAATTTAATTAATTCTACACATGTCGGCGACCCATTAATTGACGAATGTCTTAAGAAAATATCCGGCGCAAAAAGGCGTGCAACTCTTCAGAACTGGGTTTCGCGATTTGCCGGCATAAAAAATTTAAAACACCTGGTAGCTCAACAATTGTGTAAACGTGGTATTCTTCGGATTGATGAGGACAAAGTTCTTCTTCTTTTTACCCGTAAAGTTTATCCTGAAGTTAATCCGGAGCCTGAAAAGAAAATAATTGAACGTCTGCATAAGGCTATTTTTACCGGCACCGATTCTATTGATCCCAAAACGATTATCCTTATATCACTTGCAGACAGTTCTAATCTGTTAAAAGTGATATTCGATAAAAAGAAGTTGAAAAAGCAAAAAAAGAGAATTGAGCAAATTATCAACGGTGAAATAATAGGAAAGGCTACCAAAGAAGCAATTGAAGCTATTAGAGCCGCAGTTGTAGTGGCTGCCGTTATTCCTGTTATTATGGCCTCATCGGTTAGTCATTAAAACTTTGCTGAAAAAGCATCTGCTGAAAGTTTGTAACAAAAATTTAACCGTTTAAAATTATTTCATGAAAAAAGCCAATAATCCCTTCTTGTTTATTAAACTATCTATTTGAGAGTAAGGAACTAATAAATTGGTAGGACCTTCGGAATATGGAGCGATTTCATAAGGATTATAATAAAAAAGCAAACCGGTTTTAGTAATTGCAAAATTATTCGGAAGAGTGAATTCATCATTTTTAAACCAAAAGTGAAAGTTATTTAATTTGGCATTCGGCACAATGTGTTTTAGTTTTCTGAATATTTTTTCCGCTATTTTTGTAAGAGATTTCATTGAGTTTAAATTGATTAATTCTGTAAGAAGAATTTTTTTACCGGTAGAAATATTGAGATTATAAAAAATGTTATATGTATCCGGATGGGCACCACCTAAAAATGAAAATTTAAAAATTCTAAGGGTAAGAATATTATTTTTATTAAAAATAACTTTTACATTTCTGATTAACTCCCAAGGTATATTATAATTGCTAAATTTTTTGATAAGATTATTACGTTCTTTAATAATTATGTTTGTCAAATCATTTAGATTTGTTACATTTTTACCTTTAGAAATACTGGCAAACATTTCTTTATGGATATAATTATTAGCACTATCTGCCCCAAAATTAAATTTATCCGATAAAAAGAACGGATAAGAAATTTTAACCGTAACACAACTTTTCTGAAATTGGCTGCAATTACCATCTTCCTTTTCAAATTTAACAATTTTATAATTCAAAGAATCTATTTGAGAAACAGTTTTTAATTCCTTTTTCTTTTTTGAGCAGCTTGTTAATAACAAAATTAAAAAGGTTAGAAAAATATATTTGCTTTTGTGCATTGCGGCACAGTCCTATTTATAATATTAAGAATCATTTCTTCG
>CAZXJG010000082.1:9476-13623 GCA_964640985.1 uncultured Melioribacteraceae bacterium
TTCGTTTTCCCCCGTTAAGAACATCATGATAAAAAACATCGGGACATGCTGCATAAATTACGTTTTTTTTATTCTAATAAAATTTGCGTCAGTAATGTTTTTTGATTTACCACTTGCAGCATTATGAATTTAACTATTACTTGTTTCATCAGTATTTAACCTAATGGTTTAAATATAATAAATTATAAAAAATAGTAATAACTAAATAAGCCTACTTAAACAGGAACATATTTTGCCACCGGGTGGTTGCTCTCAGCAGTGAAATCGATTATTTTAAGGAAAAATATTAGTCTTGATAAATAATTTATTTTTATCAAAATTAACAATAATATCTATGTTATATAATACCGTAACTTTGGAAAAGGGGTTTTGCATATCTATTTTTACAATAATAATTTTGATGAACTTTGGTTTTTCTCAAATTAAGTTTGAATTTACAAAATGGTATTGAAATTTTTAAGTGTAGTTAAATAATCAATATTACTTAGTTCAAAGTTTATATCAAATCCAATATTGAAGGTTATTATGAAATATTTAATTTTAACGTTGCTCGGTTGTTTTGTTTTTACGCAGGTTTATTCACAAAGTAATTCAAATTTTTCAATTTCATTTACAAATATAAAACCGGATACGGAAATTAAATTAGTTGGAAAACCGCTTTATTTATTAGGTGTAGTAACGCCTTCTTCGGCTAAATTAATTATAAATAATATTGCGGCAAAAGTAGATACGGACGGTGCATTTATTTGTTATAGTCCGGTTATTGTAAAAGATAGTACAAACGGTAAAGATTATCATTTAGGGGAATTTGATATTAAAATAATTTCCGGATCTATTTCAAAAACATTTAAAAAATTTATTTGGGTTAAACTACCGCCTAAAACATCACCTTCGGATACTTTGGTTTTTGATAGCACTTGGCAAACAAAACCGGAAAGGGATATCACAATCCGGAATTCAGGTTTAATAAAAGTTGAAGTAAAAGGTACTCCGGATTCTAAAGCATATTTTACTATCGACAGTATTAATACAAAATTTCCAATGGTTGAAACTAAATTTATTAATTCATATTACTGGGGTGAAGCGGTATTTGGTTCGGGATTTACAACTAAAGGTGATACGATTAATGGAATTTACCAAGGTGCTGTTTATTTAAACAAACCTTTAGACAGTGCAAAAGTTACGGTTCATTTAACAAATTCTAAATTAGGAAAAATTAAAGAAGTTCTTCCTGCTAATATTACAATAACCGATTCGCCAATTTATCGCATTGTTCAAGTTGAAAATAATCCTAATAAAGTTACTGCGAGATACGGGCCCAAAATGGGATATAAACTTTTTTTGGAAGGAGGAGTAAAACTTAAAGTTAGCGGTGAAGAGGGCAATTGGATAAGTTCTAAACTTAGTTCCGACCAAACTATTTTTGTGGATAAAAACTCGGTTATGAATTTAGCGCTGGGAACACCTCCGCCTAATGCAACTATTCAATTAATTAGGGTAAAAAATAATAAACGTCAAGTTAAAATAAGTTTAGGTTTATCGGAACGGGTACCGGTTGAAATTAGAGAATTTAGTAATCCACAAAGAATTGAATTATTGGTTTATAATACAACTGCGAATATTGACTGGGTTTTTTACGATACCAGCACAAATTTAATAAAAGAGATTAAACATTTTCAAACATCTGATAATGTATTAAAAGTAATAATATACTTAAATGAAAAAACACAATGGGGTTATTATACGGATTATAGCGGTACAACATTTGAATTAAAAATAAACAAACCCGCAAAGCATCGACCAGGTTTTATCTTTTCTGCAAATCAATTAAAGGGGAGAGTTATTGTTTTGGATCCGGGGCACAATCCTGATACAGGCGCTATTGGTCCGCGTGGATTAGAAGAAAGAAATATAAATTTTGTTCTTGCGAAAAAATTACAAAAACTACTTGAGAACAACGGAGCAATTGTATATTTGACGAGGAAGACAATAACAGAACCGCTTCCATTACTTTTAAGACGCAAAACAGTTGTTCAATATCATCCCGAAATTTCTATAAGTATACATAACAACGCAGTTCCTCAGGGGGTAAACCCTATAAAACACAATGGTTTTTCCGTTTATTACTATTATCCGCAAGCGCTTCCTTTGGCTAAAATGATTCATAGTAATTTTGAGAAAAATCTCGGGTTAAAAAATTTCGGTTTGTATTGGGATAATTTATATATGTGCCGTATTACCGAAGCAATTTCACTTTTAGTTGAGCCTTCGTTTATTATTATACCTAAGCAAGAATCGTTGCTTGAAACAAACGAATTTCAAAACAAAATAGTAAAATCCATATTTGATGCTATAAAACAATTTTATGAGGAATATTCCCAATGAAATTTAAAAACAATTCTATTTCTGTAAACATAAAAATAATTCTTTTAATTGTCGGATTGTTAATTGCATTAGGAACATTATTTTATACACAAAATATAGTTCATAAATTACAACAGCGGGAACGGGAGTTAGTTAAATTATATGCAAATGGTATTGAATATGTTACAAGATCTAACACGAACAATAGTGATTTGACTTTTATATTTGAAAATATTATTAAAAAAATAGATTTTCCATTAATATTAACAGACAGTCATAATAACGTTGATTTACGAGGTGCCGAGGGCGGTTATAGAAATATTAATGTTGACACAACAATGTCGCTTCCGCAATTAAAAGCTTTCTTCAAGGGAAAAATTGCTGAATTAGGGAAAATTCATCCGCCTATTTTAGTTACATATCAAGACACAATTGTTTTAACAAAAATTTATTATGGAGATTCAAGCTTAGTAAAAAACTTAAAATATTACCCTTATTTCCAAATATTTTTTGCCGTATTCTTTATTTTAATTGCCTATATAGGTTTTAGTCACGTAAAAAGAACTGAACAAAGCAATATTTGGGTTGGGATGGCTAAAGAAACTGCCCATCAATTAGGTACTCCGATTTCAAGTTTAATGGGCTGGACGGAAATACTAAAAATGAATATCAAAAATCCCGAAAAAGTTTTAGACGTAACTGAAGAGATGGAAAGGGACCTTAGCCGATTAAACAAAATTACACAGCGATTTTCTAAAATAGGTTCAAAACCGGAGCTAAAAGAAGAATCGGTTTTTGAAGTTTTAAAAAAAGTAGTTGATTATTTTAATAGAAGACTTCCGCAAACAAGTAAAAACGTCTCTATTTCAATTGAGGGAGACCGGAGTGTTAAGGTTAAATTAAATGCTGAGTTGTTTGAATGGGTAATTGAAAATTTGATTAAAAACGCTTTGGATGCTATTGAAAACAACAAAGGTAAAATAACATTTGTGATAACCGACTCGGGCAAGTGGGTAAATATTGATACTACCGATACTGGAAAAGGTATTGATATGAAAAGAAGGAAAGATATTTTTAGACCAGGTTTCAGTACAAAAAGACGTGGTTGGGGTTTGGGATTAAGTCTGAGTAAAAGGATTATCGAAAATTATCATAAAGGTAAAATTATTTTAAAACATTCGTCAATAGGCCACGAAACAACATTCCGTATTTATTTAAAAAAAGACCAGTAGAAGTCTGTTTGATATTATCCATTTGCTGATTATTAGCATTAGAAAAATATTTTTTTGTGGAACTATTTCAAATAATAGATGTTAAAGAAATTATAAAGTTTATGTTATTTTTGAATATTGAATAAAAGTTTTTTCACTTAAGATAAAGTGAAGCCATTATAAATTATTGGCACAGATTTTGCTTTCCTTAAAGTGCGATTGTAAAAACGGTGAATAATATTTCACAACCCTCCATTAAATAACTAACCAGGCTGTTGTGGTCGTGCCCTCTACCATAACAGCCCGCCCTCTTAAAAGCTTAATTTATTTAGTTGACTTTTTTATTTAATCCAGGAATTTTTTAATCTGATTTTTTGACAAAACTCTAAATGATAGGTAATACTATTTAATTAAAATTTTAAAAATTTAATAAAAATTTGCTGTATTAGATAAATCTTCTTCACAAAATGACGGCTGTGTTATAAAATTGAAGTTATCGTTTCACCCATAATTATTCGAGTCAGGTTATTAGAAAGGTTCAATTAATGATTAGCGGTTTATCTAAAAGAACA
>CAZXJG010000083.1:0-6264 GCA_964640985.1 uncultured Melioribacteraceae bacterium
CTCGTATAAAACTTAAACGACTTTATCCGACATTACAAACTTGACTTGACACTAGAAACAGATGCCTATTACCTTATACTTGATAAGATTCAAAAAAATGAATACAAATTAGTTACTTCACCTGTTCTTTTTATGGAAATTGAGAGTATAAAAGATATACAGGAAAAATATCAACTGTTATATCTTTTAAAAAACTTCTCTTGCAAATCAGATTATAATTTAAATAAAGCGAAAAAAAGAACGGAAGAATTAATTTTTTTTAAATTTGGAATTGCCGATGCAGCTCATATTGCTTTTGCAGAACAGTCGGCAAATATATTTATAACTTGTGATGACAAATTATTAAATAAGTCTAAAAAGCATAAACTTAAAATAGTTACTATGAATCCAATAGAATTTTGTAACGTGGAGTATCTAAAATGAACCAAGGAATATACACTAATGAAGAAGAACTGCTAAAAAAAGCGATTAATCTACTAACGGAAAAATTAGGCCCGATTGAAACCAGTAGATTCTTATCAATTTCCAAAACTAAAAGAATGGAAAGTGTAAAAAGACACAGACGGTGGCAAAGTGGCTTGAATAAAGATGAGTTTTTTAAAGAAGTATTTAAATAATCCTATGTGAGTTTCTCGATATTCATGTGTTTAAATTCCCGATATTTTTCCCCGAACAGGGATGTCAAAGCCAAAGATCCCGGGAATCTTTACAGTTAAAATAAGTATATATAATATACTCTGAAATAATATCAAATGACCCTTCATTAAAAATTACATTCAAGCTATTACATAATCTTAATTGTAAAGGCAAAGTAATGTAATTATATTTAGTGTTTTAATTAGAGAGTTTGATTTGAGAAAATAAATGATATTTTTAAATCCCGCTATTTTATTTGGATTATTTGCTTCTTCCATTCCCATATTGATTCATCTGTTAAACAGACGGAAGCTGAAGAAAGTTGAATTTAGTACGCTTGCCTTTTTAAAAGAACTTCAAAAAACTAAAATTCGTAAAATTAAACTGAAACAATGGATTTTATTAATATTACGGGTTCTGATAATTGCTTTACTTGTTGCTTCTTTTGCCAGACCGACAATTCGAAGTGCAGCCTTTGGCGGTGCTGCACCGGCTGCAAAAACATCGGCTGTAATAATAATTGACAATACGTTTTCTATGAGCGCCGTTGAAGAAGGCGGCTCTTATTTTAACCAGGCAAAGCAAACTGCAAAAATCATTCTAAATAACTTTGGTGAAGGTGACGATGTTACGATTTTGCCGCTATCTTATTCAAATAATAAGTTCATCCATTCTATTAACCACAAAAATTTAATTAGGTATTTAAATAAACTCCAAATATCGGATGAATTTGCAACTATCAATCAAGCATTAAAAAAAGCAGGTCAAATTTTATCGGAATCCAAAAATTACAACAAAGAAATTTATCTATTATCCGATTTTCAAAAGAGTGAATTAAATATTTCTTCGAAAAAATTGACTGCATTTAAAAATTTATTCTCAAAATCAGAACGGCTCTATTATTTTAACTATTCAGGTAAAGCACTTAAAAATTTATCGCTGAGTAATTTTAAAATAAAAAATCAAATTATCGAATTAAACAAACCGGTTAGTTTTTCGGTTAACGTTACAAACCGGTCAAAGTTTGATATTACCAATCAAGTTGTATCGCTTTTTATTTCGGGGAAAAGAGAGGCACAGCGCAGTATTAATTTAAAACCGTTTGAATCAAAAAAAATTATTTTTGAAACTACATTAACAAAAAACGGATATTTAAATATCATTACAAAACTTGAAGATGACGATATACTTAAAGACAATAAAAATTACTTGTGTCTTTTCGTACCGAGAAAAATATCTGTGGGAGTTTTCTCCGATAACAAACAGGATTCGAAATTTATTGTATTAGCTCTTAGTGGTAACCCGAGTAATTATGTGCAGATTATTCAAAAAGGTTCAGCTCAATTAGATGCAACCAATTTAAACAACTTTAATGCCATAATAATAATAGGGTCGAAAGGCTTTGTAAATTATAACAGAATTAAAACTTTTCTTAATTCCGGCGGCGGTCTTTTCTTTATGCCCGGTTCTAAAAGCACATTAAACAGTTTCCGTAATTTTTGTAAAAAAGTTAATATTCCTCTTCCAAGTGCAATGTTTAGTGTGAAAAAAAACAGCACTTCTTTTTTATCGTTTGATAAAATTGATTTTAACAATTCACTTTTTCGCGGTCTTTTTCAGGGGAATAAAAAACCTAATATAGAATCTCCGAAAATTTATAAGGAGTTTAAATTATCTACTTCCGGCAGGGGAATTAAAATTATTTCATTGGTCGATAAATCTGCATTTTTAAGCGAGTTTAAATATGGTAAAGGGAAAATATTATTAATGAATAGTGCACCTGTTTTAACTTGGAATAATTTCCCTCTAAAGGGATTATTTGCACCTCTTATTAATAAAATTGTTTTTTATTTATCGCAAAGCGTTAATATCGGGCATACTTATTTAGCAGGGGAAAATATTACTGTAAATATAAGCAAAGCAAAGTTTTCCCAAATTAAAGTATTAAGACCCGATAAAACTACAGAAGTGATAAATTTGAATAAAGATAAAAGCAAAAGTTTCATTGAATATAAAAACGCAAATATTTTAGGAATTTATAAATTTTACAGCGGCGGTAAAATACTTGATTACGCATCTGTAAATCCCGACCCGAGAGAATCGGACGGACAATATTTGAACAAAAAGAAATTTATCGAATATTTAAAGAAAATAGATTTTAACGGTTATGCAACAGCGCTTTCTCCCAAAGGAAATTTTATTAAAAAGATTTATCAATCGAGATTTGGAGCTGAATTATGGAGATATTTTTTAATCGGCGCTTTGTTGTTAATAATATTGGAAATGTTCGTTGCAAAAAGTTCGAAGAAAGATTTAGGGGGTGGAATAGAATAACTTGCATATAATACAAGAATAAATAACCGGTATTTAGGGGTTGTAATTTGATAACTTATTTTATTCCACCCCCTTAGCTGAAATAAATTCACAATAATTTAAAATTTTGATTGTTTTATAATATGATTGTTACACAAAATGAAGAAATAGAAAAAGGGATAATTATTGCCCTTAAACCTCGTAACATCACGAGGAATCAAGTAGAAGAAAATCTTAACGAATTGGAAAAACTTGCCGAAACAGCAGGAGCAAAAATTTTATTTCGTGTGATTCAAGAAAAAGACAGAAAAGATTCAGCGTATTATATCGGTAAAGGGAAGGCTGAAGATTTAGCACAGCTTGTTGAAATTAATGATATAGCAGTCGTAATTTTTGATGATGATTTAAATCCTACACAAGTCAGGAATTTAGAAAAACTTATCAATAGAAAAATAATAGATCGAAGTGGTTTAATACTTGATATTTTTGCATTGCATGCCAAAACAAAAGAAGCCAAAACACAAGTGGAGCTTGCACAATTACAATATATGCTTCCCCGTTTAACACGTGCGTGGACCCACCTTTCGAAGCAATATGGCGGCATTGGCACTAAAGGTCCCGGTGAAACACAAATTGAAACCGACCGCCGGATAATAAGAACACGTATAAGTAAATTGAAAGAAAAATTAACTAAAATAGAATCTCAGCAGCTAACTAAAAGTCTGCAGCAAAATAAATTTTTAACCGTTACTCTTGTGGGATATACAAACGCAGGTAAATCTACTTTAATTAATTTATTAACGAAAGCAGATGTATTGGTAGAAGATAAATTGTTTGCCACGTTAGATTCGGTAACCCGTCTATTGATATTAGATAAAAATAAATCTGTTCTTTTGACCGATACGGTTGGTTTTATACGGAAGCTTCCTCATAATCTTGTTGCTTCATTTAAAAGCACTTTGAATGTTATAAAACAAGCGGATTTGATTTTACACGTAATTGATATGTCGTATCCCTTTTTTGAAGATCAGATAGAAGTTGTAAACAAAACTTTGGAAAAATTAAATTGTGATAAAAAACCTATTCTTAAAATTTTTAATAAAGTAGATTTATTACTCGATAAAGATAAAATCGATTATGTAAAAAATCATTTTCCCAATAGCCTTATTATTTCTGCAGCGCGCGGAATTAATGTTTCGCAGTTAATTGATAAATTAATCCGCTTTTATGAGAAAAATTTTATCGATAAAATAATTACACTGCACGTAAGTAATTCCAAATTAATTTCATTCATACATTCAAATGCAGAAGTAATTAGCACAAAGTATGAAGATGAGTCGGTAATTATTAAATTTAGAGCTGATATTACAAATTATAATAAAATTAAAAGAAAAATTAATGAAAGCACAAAAATTAATACTTGACGGAAAGTCATTAACATTCGAGAAAATTAAATATTTTCTTGAACAAAATCCCAAAGTTGCTCTTTCAACCGAAGCAAAAAGCAAAATTAATAAAGCTCGTAATCTTGTTGATAAATGGATTAAAACCAATGAGGTAATATATGGAGTAACAACAGGGTTCGGAGAATTTGCAAATGTAAAAATTTCTATTAAAGATATAGAAACATTACAAGAAAATTTAATCATGAGTCATTCGGCAGGGGTTGGAGAACCCCTTCCGCCTTTTATTGTTAAGCTAATGATGCTGCTGCGGGTTAATGCTCTTGCACAAGGCTATTCGGGAATACGTCTATCAACATTGAATTTATTAATTGATATAATTAACAATAACATTATTCCCGTTGTACCTTCACAAGGCTCTGTAGGCTCAAGTGGGGATCTTACACCTCTTTCACATATTGCTCTTACAATAATAGGAAAAGGGAAAGTGCAGATAATAAAAAATGTTTTAGATCCAAAATCTGGTAATACGAAAATTATTTCATCGAAAAAAGCGCTTGAAAAATTCAAACTAAAACCTGTCAAACTTGCCGCCAAAGAAGGACTTTCGCTAAATAACGGTACTCAGATGATGACCGCCTTCGCTTCTTATATTTGTTTAAAAGCTAAAGAGTTGTTGAAAATAGCCGATATTAGTGGAGCCTTATCGCACGAGGCATTACGTGCAACCGATCGCGCTTACGATTTAAGACTGCATAAACTACGTCCCTATCCGGGTCAGATTGATACTGCAAAGAACATGTTATCTTTAATTAAAAATAGTGAAATCAGGCAATCCCATTTAACTAACGATAAACGTGTTCAAGATTCCTATTCGGTACGATGCATCCCTCAAATACACGGTGCTTCGAAAGATGCAGTAAATTATGTTTGCTCACGAATTGAGATTGAACTAAACTCGGTAAATGATAATCCGCTTATTTTCCCCGATGAGGGTGACCATCTTGAGGGTGGTAATTTTCACGGGCAGCCGATTGCATTGGTAATGGACTTTATGAAAATTGCACTTTCCGAGCTGGCTAATGTTGCCGAACGACGAATTGAAAGACTTGTTAACGGTTCGTTAAGTTCTCTGCCGCGGTTTCTTACTAAAAACGGCGGATTAAACTCCGGATTTATGATTGCACAATATACCGCCGCCGCACTTGTTTCCGAAAACAAAACTTTGGCACATCCGGCAAGTGTCGATTCTATTCCTACATCTGCCAATCAAGAAGATTATAATTCTATGGGATCAATTGCAGCAAGGCATTGTTTTCAAATTATGAAAAATGTTCAAACCGTTTTGGCTATTGAATTACTTGTAGCTGCTCAAGGTGTGGAATTCTTAAAGCCGTTAAAATGCGGACTTGGAACAACCGCTGCTTTTAAATCCGTTAGAAAAGTTTGTACACCATTAAATAACGATAGAATTATCTCTGATGATATTCAAAAAATTTTAGCTCTAATAGAAAACGGAGAACTATTAAAAGAAGTTGAAAATATTGTGAAACTTAAATAACGGTATTTTTGGTGTTTCTCTTAATCAAAAGGGAAGTATAACAAAAAATAATTTGTAAAAAGTCAGATGCTTTTTTGAATAAACCAACTGAATATTTTCTCAGGTAAAACACCGATTATTTTTGCACCGATTTTTGCTTGTAATGGAAATGAAATTACGCTTTTGCCTTTTAGAACCCCTTTAATAATTATACCGGCAGCTTGATCGGCATCAATTATAAAAGGCATTTTGAATTTATTTTTTTCCGTCATTGGAGTTTTTACAAATCCCGGTTTTAAAGTAATAACTTTTATGCCATATTGTTTTAATTCATTTCGCAACGACTCTAAATAAATTGTTAATGCAGATTTA
>CAZXJG010000083.1:6274-13537 GCA_964640985.1 uncultured Melioribacteraceae bacterium
CCCTCTATTATCGGCTAAACTACTTGTTACAACAATTAAGCCGGAACGATTATCAATAAAATTAGGCAGCAATTGTTCTATCCAATAAATTACTCCCATAAAGTTTGTGTTAAAAATTCTTTCTGCAATTGTAGAATCATATTTTTCAACGTTAATATGTGCACCAACTCCCGCATTCAGAAAAGCAATATCAATTTTCATCTGTTTTTTATTTATCAATATGTAAGTGTTCTTTACTTCGTCTTTATGCGAGACATCATTTTTTAGTATTGAAATTTGCGCATTGTTTTTAGAGAGAGATTGTTTTAGCTGTATTAATAAATTTTCCCGCCGCGCTGTTAAAATAAGATTACAATTAAATTGCGATAGTTTTTCTGCAAGGGCTTTCCCAATACCGCTCGATGCTCCTGTAATCAATATTGTTTTTTTATTAAAATCCATAAGTCAAATTTAATTATGAGTTAATAACTTATATTATAATTATCGAATAATCAAATGTAATTAAAACAATTATGAGGAATTTCGCGAATATATGTTTCGGCAAAGCTGTCAATAATGCCAAGTCCTAAAAATTATTTACTCTATTATCGTTAATTATCGATATAAAATTTCCTTAAAAACAAACGTTATTTTATTAACTCACGTTACGCAAGTATATTACTAAATTGCCCCGACATTTATGTCGGGGACCATATTAACCCTAACTGTATGGGCTTTAGCCCCATTCTATATCTATTAATGTGGCTAAAGCCAATAGATTTTTTCTTATTTATTCATGAGTTATTAAGTTCTTTTCCTAAATCTTTTCTGTGTTAATCTGAGTGTAATCTGTGCAAATCTGTGGTTTCCCTTTTTTACCGCAAATTCTCACAGAACGAATCCCTTTATCCCTTGTTT
Source organism: uncultured Melioribacteraceae bacterium (assembly GCA_964640985.1). Taxonomy (GTDB): domain Bacteria; phylum Bacteroidota; class Ignavibacteria; order Ignavibacteriales; family Melioribacteraceae; genus CAZXJG01. Next base: position 7,172 of record CAZXJG010000083.1, read on the forward strand.
TAATTTTGTTCGTTCACAATGACGATCACTTAACAGATTGTTTTACAGTTTCCTGATGAATAGGAACAATATTAAACAATCATATCAACCTGTAATTGTCAACCTGTAATTTGTCAACCTGTAATTTGCTAACCTGTAATTTGCTAACCTGTAATTTGCTAACCTGTAATTTTTTACTTGCCTAAGTTGATAAAAGTTATATTTATTCTTTATTTACGATATCAAATTGTTTATTTTTAACAAAAATTATTCCAAAATTTATGTCAATAGATTATTTTGAAGTTGATAACGTTTTTGTAGACAAAGAAATTTTAACAAATAAGTTTACTTGCAACTTAAAAATGTGCAAAGGAGCTTGCTGTTTTATTGAAAGTGAATACGGTGCACCCATTCTTAAGGAAGAAATTAGAAAAGTTGAAAATATTTTAAATATTATAAAAAAATATTTGCCGGAAAAAAGTATTGATGAAATTCAGCAAAAAGGTTTTTGGGAACAAAAAGAGGATGAATTGTTAATTAAAAGCATTAACAACCGTGAATGTGTATTTGTTTATTATGATAACGACATAGCGAAATGCAGTATTGAAAAAGCTTTTTACAATGGAGAAATTGATTTTATCAAACCTATTTCGTGTCATCTTTTCCCAATTAGAGTTTCTGATTTTGGCGGTCCAATATTAAAATTAGTAAAATATTCTGATTGCGAGTCCGCTTTTGATTTTGGGAAAAAGAATAATACCAAAGTATATAAATTCTGCAAAGCAGGTTTAACAAGAAATTTCGGAAATAACTGGTTCAATAAATTAGAAACCCTAACAAATATAGAATAATATGCTATCACTACAGCAAAGATTATCGCAGCAACAAAAGCTTTCGCCGCAACAGATACAATATCAAAAATTATTGCAGCTTAGCACTTTAGCATTGGAGCAAAGGATTAAAACCGAGTTGGAGCTAAATCCGATTTTGGAAGAAGACCTTGATGCAACAGAAGAACAAAACGATGATGCCTCCGAAGATATTTCTGAAAATGAAGAAATAGCAGATAATAGTGACGATGAATTTGAAATAGAAGATTATATGAACGATGCCGATATATACAACAATAACATTAACCGGAGTAAAAGCGATGAAAAAACACATCCCCTTGCACCGGCTAAAACATCATTAGCTGAACACTTGATAAAACAATTTCACATGTTAAATTTAACCGAACCGCAAATGATTGTCGGTGAAGAAATTATTTATAGCTTGGATAATAACGGTTATTTGAGACAATCTCTTCCCGATTTAGTGAAAAACATCAGATTATTTGAACATATTGAAATATCCGACGAAGAAGCGGAAAAGGTGTTAAAAAAAATTCAGACACTTGATCCGGTTGGTATTGCAGCCCGGAATTTACAGGAATGCCTTTTAATTCAAATCCGGAACTCGTCTTACGACCCTTATTATTCGTATCTGGCAGAAAAACTTTTGGAAAATTATTTCAACGATTTTGCCAATAAACGATTTGAACTGATAGAAAAGAATATGAACTTATCGAGAGAAACATTAAAATCCGTACTCGATTTAATAAAAAAACTTAACCCAAAACCTGGAGCAGGTTCAATTGAAAATGAAGAAAATAATCAAATTACACCGGATTTTATTATAGAAAAAATTGATGATAATTATATTATCACATTAAATGATAAAGCTGTGCCATCCGTTACAATTAGTCAAACGTATCTTGATATGTTAAACTCAAATAAGCGCAAAAGAAAAATTTCGAAACGCGATAAGGAAACTCACAAATTTTTAAGAGAAAAATTTGAATCGGCCAAATGGTTTATTGTTTCCATTCAGCAGCGCAGAGAAACTTTAATGAAAATAATGAGAGCCATTTTTGAAAGACAACACGAGTTCTTTGAATATGGAACTAAAGCGCTAAAGCCTATGATTTATAAAGATATTGCCGATGAAATTATGATGGATATTTCCACTATAAGCAGAGTGGTAAATGGGAAATATGTTCAGAGTCCGGTCGGTATTCATGAATTAAAATATTTTTTCAGCGAAGGACTTTCTACAGATGAAGGAAGTGAAATTTCCAATAAACATATTAAAGAATTGTTAAAGGAAATTGTTGATAATGAACCGAAAAAAATTCCTTATAACGATGATAAAATAACGAAAATTTTAAAAGATAAAGGTATTCATATAGCTCGAAGAACTGTAGCAAAATATAGAGAACAATTAAATATTCCGGTTGCAAGACTAAGAAAAGGATTATGATAATCATTTCGGATGTTTTAATTACCTTTCTGCTTTTTTTTGGACTCTTCGGTATTTTACATACATTATTGGCTTCAGAAAAAATCAAAAAAAGAATTATCGAAAAAGCGGGAACAAAAATTGCTTTCTACTGGTTATTTTTTAATCTGATTTCGATGCTGATTTTTATTACAATTTATCTCGAATATCGGAAAAATGTTCCTATAATTATCCCTTTTATTAAAGGATTTAAAAATTATGAAAAGTAAAACAATTTATATTATAATTTTATCAATATTTTTTATTAGCGAATCATTTGCACAATTAAAAAACAAACAAGTTCTTGCTACGGTAGGCAGCAAAAAAATTTATGTAAAAGAATTTAAACAGCGCTTCGAGCTTGTACCGAGATTAAGTAATAGACCTAACGAAAATCCGGAAAAACAAAAAGAAGATCTTCTTTATTCGATAATTGCTGAAAAGCTGTGGGCAGATGCGGCAAAATCGGAAGGATTTGATACAACCGCAATAATGCGTTTATCGTTTAACGATCTCAAAGATATGTATTTACGCGATGCACTTTACAAGCGGATGGTAGCAAGTAAAATTAAAGTAACAAATTTTATGTTACAACAAGCTCTTAATAGAAACAAGTATAAACTTTATGTGCGATATATTGTTTCATATAATAAAAATAAAATCAATTCAATTTATAAACGACTAATTTCCGGTGCCGATTTCAATTTATTCATCCCGGGGAAAAGCAAAACATCATCCAATTTAAAACCTGTTGTAATTACTTTTGGTAAAAGTCCGGAGTATATAGAAGATCAGCTTTTTAAGTTAAAAGTAGGGCAATTTACAAAACCGATTAAAACCCCAAATGAATGGATTATATTTAAGTTAATTAAAAAAGAGAAAAAACATTACAGCTCAAATAAGCAAGCAAAAAACGATATTAGTAAAGTTCATGGAATAGTAAGGGATAGAGTTGCAGCTCGCATAGAAACCGGATATAAACAAAAACTTCTATTTCATAGAAAAATTTCAACCAATGGATATTTATTTTGGAGCATTGCCAATAATCTCATTAAAATACTTAAAGAACATAAAAAAGAAGGAAAAATAAAAAAAAGTTCGCAAATAACTTTGGAAGACGATGATATTTATAAATTTGAGAAAGCTTTAGGTCCCGATACGCTTTCGATGGTATTTATAAGATTTAAAAAAAATCCGGTAACGGTTGAACAATTTTTACGGCAATTCATTTTTGAGGGTTTTTATGTGAACACACTTAATCCTAAAACTATCAGACTGCAGTTGGAAAGTAGGGTTAAAAGATTTATAGAACTCGAAATACTAACACGAAAAGCATATAGTATGGGACTTGAAAATCTGCCTGAGGTTAAAAAACCTATTGAAATATGGCGGGAACATTATTTAGCAACACTTTGGAAAAGATCTATATTGAAAAAAATAAAAGTTACTAAAAAAGAAGCATATAATTTTTATGAAAAAAGTCATAACAAAATTATTGTACCCAAAGAAGTAAATATAATTGAAGTTTTAACTAAAAATTTAGATGTTGTGAAAAAAGTTCTTGATGGGTTGGCAAAAGGAGAAAGTCTCAAAAAATTAGCGAAACTATATACAATAAGAAAATGGACAAGGGCGAAAGGAGGAGAATTCGGATTTTTCCCTGTTACAATGTATGGTGAAATTGGCAGAGTTGCCGATAAAATGAAAATAGGTGAAGTGTACGGTCCGTTAAAAACAAAAAACGGTTATTCAATATTTAAACTTATAGGTATAAAAAAAGCCAAATTAAAATATGCTTCGTCTTATAATGATGTTAAAAATGAAATTATGAAACAATTAAAGGCGAAGATGGTTAAAAATACATTGATAAAAAAGACCGTTGAATTTGCAGAAAAGTACGGAGTAAAAGTTAATCAAAATTTATTAAAATCATTAAAGGTAAAAAATCTTCAAATGCTTGTATATAAATACATGGGGTTTGGCGGTAGAATTCTTGCTTTCCCTCTTACACCTTCATTTAGTATATGGGCTAAAAAATGGGAGAAGAATCAGCAGATTTTACCGTAATAAAATTAAAAGGAATAAATGTTGAATAAATTTATAGACAAAAGAAATAATGATTTTTATTACGGATATTTAAATTATAAATAATTTGAAAATAGGAGAGGTAAAAAAATTGTCAAGAAAAATAAGATCAACAACTATAATCGGGTTAATTCATAAAGGTGTAGCAGCAATTGGAGGCGACGGACAGGTAACATTAGGAAACACAGTAATGAAACATAGCTCAATGAAAATTAGAAAATTATATAATGATAAAGTACTATGCGGATTTGCCGGTTCTGCGGCAGATGCTTTTACTTTGTTAGCCCGTTTTGAAGAAAAATTAGGACAATATCGCGGAAATGTAAGTCGTTCCGTTGTTGAATTGGCAAAAGACTGGAGAACGGATAAATATCTGCGTAAATTGGAAGCAATGTTAGCTGTGGTTTCTAAAGATAAAACTTTTGTTGTTTCCGGCACAGGCGATGTAATTGAACCGGATGATAATATTGTAGCAATTGGATCCGGCGGTATGTTTGCCCTATCCGCAGCACGTATGCTTATAAAATATAGTAAATTAAATGCAGAAGATGTTGTTCGCGAAGCATTAATGGCGGCTTCTGAAATTTGTATTTATACTAATAATAATATAAATGTTGAAGTAATAGATAAATAAGGTGTTTTAATTATGAAAAATAATTATGTTATGGAAAATTTAACTCCGTCTCAAGTGGTAAATGAATTAGACAAATATATTATAGGGCAAGATGATGCCAAAAGATCTGTGGCAATTGCCTTGAGAAATAGATGGAGAAGACAGCAAGTTGTTGAAAATATTCGTGAAGAAATTATGCCCAACAACATAATTCTAATTGGTCCTACCGGTGTTGGTAAAACGGAAATAGCAAGGAGACTTGCTAAACTATCCAATGCTCCGTTTATTAAGGTTGAAGCTTCCAAATTTACTGAAGTCGGTTATGTGGGAAGAGATGTGGAATCGATGATAAGAGATTTAACCGAATTGGCTGTAAATATGGTGCGTTCCGAAAAAACCGAACTCGTTCATGCAAAAGCAGAAGCAATGGCAGAAGAAAGAATTCTCGATATTCTAATTCCTCCGGTAAGGAAACCGAATATTGATGAAATTCAAGATGATGATGAAGAAGAAATTCTACAGAATGAAAAAACCAGAATTTGGATGAGAGAAAAACTTCTTAAAGGCGATTTAGATGATAAGATGATTGAGTTTGATACTACGGCAAATGCAATTGGGATGCAAGTTTTAGGACCTTTTGGTGTTGATGATATGGGAATTAATATTCAAGAAATTGTTAGTAATATGATGCCGAAAAAACATAAGAAAAGAAAAACATCCATTAAAGAAGCACGCAGACTTATTGCTCAAGAGGAAGCACAAAAATTAATTGATATGGAGGCTGTTCAAAGGGAAGCAATTGCCCGCGTTCAAGAATCGGGAATTGTTTTTATCGATGAAATTGATAAGGTAGCCGGTAGCGATAAAGGACACGGGCCCGACGTTTCCCGCGAAGGTGTTCAAAGAGATATGCTCCCTATTGTAGAGGGGTCAACTGTAAATACTAAATATGGTCCCGTGAAAACAGATCATATTTTATTTATTGCCTCCGGTGCATTCCATGTATCTAAGCCATCAGATTTAATTCCGGAAATGCAAGGACGTTTTCCAATTCGTGTTGAATTAAAAAGTCTTATGGAAGAAGATTTTGTTAAAATACTTACAATTCCTCAAAACGCTTTGATTAAACAATATTCTGCGTTGCTTGAAACCGAAGGAGTTAAAATCTCTTTTAACGAAGACGGTATTAGAGAAGTTGCCAGAATTGCTGCACTTGTAAATGAACAAGTGGAAAATATTGGGGCACGACGCCTTCATACAATTTTAACAACTTTATTGGAAGATATACTTTTTGACGTTCCCGATAAAATGCCTAAGAAAAAAATAATAGTTTCCGGTAAAATGGTTAGAGATAAATTAGACCATATTGTAAA
>CAZXJG010000084.1:0-3529 GCA_964640985.1 uncultured Melioribacteraceae bacterium
TTAGAATCATATATAAATCTGCTTGCCGGCAGAAATATTTTATATTTATAATTCCATACTCCGCGCACACAGGGATGTTTGTATGGGAGAAGTTATATATTCTTAACTGTGTCAAACAAATTAATATTTCTCTGTTACTTTGTCCCGATAATTTCGGAAACCAGAATTTTAAGAGTATAAAAACAAACTTTACACGGATGTAAAAATTAAATTTTTTTATTTTTATGGCTCTATTCTAAATATTGGTTGATTTTAAAATACTGTCGTAAGTATATGTATATGTGGCACATACATTTGACAAGATGATAATTTGGACAAATATCCATCGAAAAGCGGTTGGATTTGGAGTATTTAATTTTGAATGCCCTAATTTTATTGAGGTTTAACAAAATCACTCTGTACTTAGAATAGAGCCATTTTTATTTATTAACGTTTTTTAAATATTTACCAAGTAACACTATAACTTAAGTTTTATTTATCAGGTAAAATTTTATGCAACTTGAAAAGGGAAAAAAATACTTACCATTTTGGCTGAGCGCAATAATAATTATAACAGGTTTTACTATTATAATAGTTATGGTATTCAGTTCTCAAAAAGCGATTAATTTTTTTGACCTTTATACTAACAACATAACTTTAAGTGATAATCTATTTCTAAATGTTACGGAAACGGATAATATCCTTTACCAAATTGTTAATAAGCATGATACCAGTTTAATAAATAAGTACCGGCAAAAATATAATAATACATTACGAAACGCTTATTTACTAAAAAAAAGTTTCCGTTCAACAAAATATAATGTTTCAATCAATTCAATAATTACAGAACTGAAAAGTTTGAAACCTATAGTTAACAAAAAGATATTATCACTAAAAACATCAAATTTTAAAAGTTCATTGGGACAAGTTTATAACAAAAAAATGATTCGATTGAACCTTAATTTAAGCAATTTACAAAAAAGGATTACTACAGATGCGGAGCGAAACTATCAAATATTTAAGACGATTAATTGGATAATAATAATAACACTAATAATTTTCATAATTTTATTTGCACTTATAATTTATAAACACTTCAATAAGGCTTTTGATTACAATAACAAAATTTCCCAAAATAATAAAGACCTTGAAATATTAATTAAAGAATTAAACGATACTAAAAATAAATTGATGGAAGAAAGAGAATTATTCAATTTAGCCACACGAAGCGGAAAAGTGGGCGTTTGGATAATCGATTTGAAAAAGAGAACAATTCAAATTGACAATAACCTTATGACTATACTCGGATTCGATAATAATAAACAAGTTTATAAATTGAAAGATTGGTTGGATTTCATACATTCCGATAACAGGGAACAGTTATATAAAACAATAGAAGACCATATAAACGGGAAATCGGAAGAACTCATTATAGAACATAAAATGGTGCGAAACGACGGGAAAATTATTTGGATACTTTCAAGAGGTCAGGCTATTAAAGATAAAAATAATAAACCATTTAAAATACTTGGTATCGATATCGATATTACTCAACAAAAACAATATGAACAAAAAATAAAAGAAAGCGAGAAAAAATTCCGTAATCTTTTGGATTATACGTATAACTGGGAATCGTGGCTTAATCCCGAGGGTGATTTTGAATATATTTCTCCTTCTGTTGAAGCGATTACCGGTTATAAGCCGGAAGAATTTCAAAAAGATAAAAATCTATTTCTAAAAATTATTCATCCCGATAACAAAAAAGAATTGGAAGATCATATAAAAAATCTTAATTCGCCTGTTACAGGTAAATTGGAATTTAAGATTCTTAAAAAAAACGGGGATATACGGGTAATTCGGCATACATGTCAGCCCGTATTCAACGAAAAAGGGGAATTTATCGGTAGGCGCGCCAGCAACCGGAATGCCACCGACCGTTGGTTAGCCGAACAAAAATTAAAAGAAGAAATAATAAATAAAGACAAATTCTTTTCTATTATCTCGCATGATTTAAGAAGTCCGTTTACTGCTCTTTTAGGATATTCGCAAATGTTGGATGAAGAATTTGATTCTCTTACTCAAGAAGAAATTAAAAATTCTATTTCTTCACTTAGGAAAACCAGCAAAAATGTTTTTCAACTACTTGAAGGATTGCTGGAATGGTCACGTGCACAATCGGACAGAATAGAATTTAAACAAGAAGTAATAGACCTCTTCGAGATAAGCAAAAACGTAGAAGTTTTATTGAAAAATGTTGCTGTACAAAAAGGCATCAACTATCTAAATCAAATTCTTAAAAATACAATTGTATTTGCCGATGAAAATATGGTCAACACTATTTTAAGAAATTTAGTCAGTAATGCAATAAAGTTTACTAATCCGGGTGGAATTGTTAATATTTCATCTTCCGAAGAGCATAATAAAATTACCGTAATAGTTTCCGATAACGGCAAGGGCATGACTAAAAATGAATTAGATCAATTATTTAAAATTAATGTCCATTTTACAACAATCGGAACCAATAATGAGGTCGGCGCAGGTGTAGGATTAATATTGTGTAAAGAATTAATTGAAAAAAACGGTGGTGAAATTTGGGCTGAAAGTGAACCTGGCAAAGGAAGCAAATTTTACTTTACATTAAACAAACCATTAAATAAAAATACTTAAAATTTAATCGTTGTATAAATTTGTTTACTGCAAATTATTTTTTGTCGTAGATTTATGCAAAGTTGTTAATCTTTAATTTATAAAATGTCTTCCGGGTGAAGTAGTAATTTTTACTCTGTTTTTTGTCTTATTTAAAAGCTCAGCTTCAAATTTAGCATATAAACCTTTTTCAATAAAACATTCGATAGCAGGAGTTTCAACAAACTTATTGCTTATTTCTTTTGCTTTATATTGTGATAATAAATGATGGATTTGACTAATTAGATTATAAGTATATTCAATCCTGACTTTTTTATAAAGTATTTTTTCAACAATATTACAATTTTCCAATGCCGTAATAACCGATTGATAATAAGCTTTGCCAAGTGGTCCGATTCCTAATTTTGTACCCCCGAAATAACGAATAACAATTGCCAATATGTTAGTAAGTTCAAAATGATTAATTGCATTTAAAATTCTGATGCCTGCCGTTCCCGTAGGTTCTCCGTCATCTGAATACTTTGTTTCTTCATACATAACCGAATAAGCGTAACAATGGTGAGTTGCATCGAAATATTTTTTTCTTATTGTTTCCAAAGTCATTTTAGCATAATAATTAGATTTAACAGGGTAAATTTGTGCGATAAAAATTGAGCCCTTTTCTTTGAGTCTATTTTCATAAAATGAATTTATAGTTTTGATTTTTTCTATTAACATATTCATTTAAATTTTTAATCGAAGCTTCACATAACTAATCTCCAAATTTATATAAGAATTTCCACATCGCAAATTAATATGATATGTAGAAAGTAGAAAGTAGAAATATTTATTTCATCTCCCAATTCCATTGCTTTTTACCAAATAATTAGATTCTCAAATTTAAATTTCATAGCTTTTTTTAGTT
>CAZXJG010000084.1:3539-5539 GCA_964640985.1 uncultured Melioribacteraceae bacterium
ACTTCCGACTTCCATCTTCCAACTTCCGACTTCCGACTTCCATCTTCCAACTTCCATCTTGCGGTTTATCGCACTATGTTCTTAAAGAGAAATAAATTTAATAAGAAAATTTTTTTACCGGTAAAAATTGATTTTAATAGATATGATAAGTAAACTAAAGTTTTAAATTACTGAAAATCAAAAAAATGATATCGATTGATAAGATTGAAATAAACGGTGCAAGAGAGCACAATTTAAAAGATATAAATCTTGAAATTCCACGTGATTCATTTGTGGTTATAACCGGACTTTCCGGCTCCGGCAAATCTTCGTTAGCATTCGATACAATATATGCTGAAGGACAACGGCGTTATATCGAATCATTATCTGTTTACGCACGACAATTTTTAGATATGTTGGAAAAACCGGACGTTGATCTTATTGAAGGGTTAAGTCCTGCAATTTCTATCGAACAGAAAGCTTCAACCGGTAATCCTCGCTCGACCGTTGGAACCGTTACGGAAATTTATGATTACTTGCGATTATTATTTGTACGAGTCGGAACACCGTATTGTTACAACTGCGGCAAGCCTGTCGAAAAACAATCTTCCGAACAGATAGTAGACATAATTTTATCGAAATTTATTAATAAAAAAATAATGATACTTGCACCCGTTATTCGAGGTAGAAAAGGACATTATCGCGAACTATTTGAAGATATTCAAAAAGACGGTTTTCTGCGCGCAAGAGTTGATGAAAATCTTTTCGAATTAGAACCTGGGTTTAAGGTTGATAGATACAAAATTCACAATATTGAAATTGTAGTTGACAGACTTAAAATAACCGATAAATCCCGATTTAGAATTAGCGAATCGATAGAAGTAGCACTTAATTTTGGAAACGGAAATGTTATAATTTCCGAAGGAAATAAGGATGAAATTTTTAGCAGAAATTTAGCGTGTAAATATTGTGGTATCAGTTATCCTGAACTTGCTCCTAATTCTTTTTCGTTTAATTCACCTTATGGTTCTTGCCCGGATTGTGATGGTTTGGGAGTAAAAAAAGAAATAGATATTGATTTGGTAATTCCCGATAAAAACAAATCTATTAACGAAGGTGCATTAATACCTCTCGGTAAACCGAGAAAAATATGGTTTTTTGAACAATTAGAAGGTTTGGCAAATTATCATAATTTTACTTTCGATACCAAATTAAAAAATTTTTCAGATGAACAATTATCTAATTTAATTTATGGCAGCAAAGATAAAATTTCTTTTAAATATTTCTATGGAAACGGTAAAAATATAGTTTACAAGCATCGGTTTGCCGGACTCTTCAATTATATAAAACATTATTACGAAAGGACATCCTCCGATAGAATAAGGGAATGGGCAGAATCTTTCATGATCACAAAAACTTGTTCCACTTGTAATGGCGGCAGATTAAGAAAAGAATCCCTTTCTGTTAAAATCGCTGATAAAAACATAAGTGAAGCAACGGCATTATCAATAACAAAAGCAAAAACCTTTTTCCATAATCTCAAATTAACCGGACGCAAAGCTTTAATTGCCGAACAAATATTAAAAGAAATTGAATCGAGGTTAAATTTTTTATTGAATGTCGGACTCGGTTATTTAACACTTGACAGATCTGCACGCACACTTTCAGGAGGCGAAACCCAGAGAATACGATTAGCTACACAAATAGGTTCTCAACTTGCCGGTGTGCTGTATGTATTAGACGAACCGAGTATCGGTCTTCACCAAAGTGATAATTTGAAATTAATCAATTCTCTAAAAAAACTGAGAGATTTGGGCAATACAATTATTGTTGTTGAACACGACAGAGAAACAATTGAAAATTCGGATTTTATTGTTGATTTAGGACCCGGCGCCGGAGAACACGGTGGTAAAATTTGTATGATTGGCAATACAAAAGAGATATTAAATAAAAATGGAGACATAAAATCATTAACTCTAGATTATTTAACAGACAAAAAGAGCGTTGCAATTCCTTTAAAA
>CAZXJG010000084.1:5549-13485 GCA_964640985.1 uncultured Melioribacteraceae bacterium
AATTCCCTTGGCTACATTTACTGCTGTAACCGGAGTCAGCGGTTCAGGTAAATCATCTTTAATTAACGATACATTGGTACGAATTTTAATGAAACAATTCTATAATTCTAAGGTAATACCGTTAAAATATAAAGATGTAAAAGGACTCGATTTTATTGATAAAGTAATTGAAATTGACCAATCGCCTATTGGGAGAACACCTCGCTCTAATCCGGCAACTTATACGGGGGTTTTTACATTTATTAGAGATTTGTATGCTCAAATTCCCGAATCAAAAATACGCGGATATAAACCCGGAAGATTTAGTTTCAATGTTAAAGGCGGCAGATGTGAAGTATGCCAGGGCGGTGGTTTGAAAAAAATTGAAATGAATTTTCTGCCTAACGTATATGTGATTTGTGAAGAATGTAACGGTAAAAGGTACAATCAAGAAACTTTGGAAGTTCTGTTTAAGAGAAAATCAATTTCCGATGTTTTGGAAATGACCATAGACGAAGCTTTGGAATTTTTTGATGAATTCCCGAGAATTAAAAGAAAGATAAAAGCTTTGCACGATGTCGGGTTGGGATATATTAAACTGGGTCAACAAGCAACAACTCTTTCAGGTGGTGAAGCACAAAGAGTTAAGTTGGCTACCGAACTTAGTAAAATAAGTACCGGGAAAACTCTTTATATCCTCGATGAACCTACTACAGGTCTTCATTTTGAAGATGTAAATATTTTACTTTCCGTTCTTAATAAATTAGTAGATAAAGGAAATACGGTGATAATAATTGAACACAACCTCGATGTAATTAAAGTTGTAGACTACATAATTGATTTAGGACCAGGCGGAGGGGAATTCGGAGGGAATGTTATTGGTACCGGAACACCTGAAGATTTAGCAAATATAAGAAATAACTTGACAGGAAAATTTCTTAAATTAGAATTTAAAAGAATTAATAAATCGAGAATTAAATGAACGATACATTAAAAAAATTTAACAAATACCGCACCGAAATGAACAATAGAATTTTAAATTCCGATTTCCGGGATTTCAAAAAATTCTTCGCTCTCGATAATAAAGCTTATTTAAACGGTGCTTTATCTGCGAAAAACAAGAAACTTATGGGATTAGTTGCTTCGATGGTGCTTCGTTGTAACGATTGTATCCTATATCATTTGGACCGCTCCGTTAAAGAAGGGACAACACTCCAGGAATTTTATGAAACTTTTAACATTGCTTTAATTGTCGGCGGTTCTATAGTAATTCCGCATTTACGCTATGCAATTGAACAATTAGATGATTTATTAAACGAGAAAAAAAATGAGAAAGAAACTTCTAATAATTCCGAAACAAATTATAACGGCAAATAATAATAACGACATATTAAGAAACTTCGCAATAGAAATCACCGACGGTAGAATTTCAAGAATTGATTTAATTAATAATTTTGATATCGGTACATTTGACGGTACTGTTAAAAGTTATAACAACCTTACCTTAATACCCGGCTTTATTCAAACACATGTTCATTTATGCCAGACTTTATTCAGAGGAATGGCTGACGATTTAGAACTTTTAGACTGGTTAAAAAACAAAATATTCCCCTATGAAAATGCACACAATCAAACTTCCCTAAGAAGTTCGGCAAAATTGGGAATTTTAGAACTTCAAACAAGCGGAACCACCACTATATTAGATATGGGAACAATTAGGCATCAAGAAGTAATTTTCGATGAATTGATTAACTCGAATATACGTGCAATTGCCGGAAAATGTATGATGGATGTAAATGAACTTTATCCTTCGTTCAAAGAATCTAAACAAGAAAGCATTAAACAAACATTAGAATTGGCAAAGGCTTTTCATAATTGTGCTGAAGGAAAAATTAAATACGGTTTCGCTCCTCGTTTTGTTCTTTCGTGCAGTGAGGGTTTATTGAAAGAAATCTTGGAAATTATGAAAGATTTTGAAGGCAGCCTTTATCATACACATTCTTCCGAAAATAAAAACGAAGTAGAAGAAGTACGGCACATTACCGGTATGGATAATATTGAATACTTCAATTCAATTGGAGTATTGGGTAACGATACTATTTTGGCACACGGCATTCATGTATCCGATAAGGAAATTGATATTTTAAAAAATACCGGTACGCGAATTGCTCATTGTCCATCGGCTAATTTAAAATTAGGTTCTGGAATTGCCAATATCCCGCGATATTTAGATGAAAATATATTTGTTTCACTTGGCGCCGACGGGCCCCCTTGTAATAACAATTTAAGTATGTTTAATGAAATGAAATTGGCTGCGTTAATTCAAAAACCAATTCATTCCGCTACAATAATGGATGCACGTACGGTTTTTAAATTGGCAACTATTGAAGGTGCAAAAGCACTTCATTTGGATAAAGAAATCGGTAGTATCGAAACAGGCAAAAAGGCTGATATCGTTCTGCTCGATTTGGAAAAGGCAAACCAGCCGTTACTTGATAACAACGAAAGCCTTTATTCGAGCATCGTATATTCCGCTTCAAAAGAAAATGTCCGTCACGTTTTTATTGAAGGTAAACAGGTTGTAGAAAATGGTAAATCAATAATCTATGATGAAAATGAAATTGTAGCCGAGGCAAAAAAAAATCTCAAATTACTTTTGACTACAGTTTCATAATAGATTCCCGGAATCTGCAGGGTTGCATTAGGCTAAATTCTATTAAAACTTGCTCTTGAGAATCCGAGAATCCGGCAATTCGGAAATCCGAAAATCTTCCTCACAAATACCGATTTTTTATTTTGGAAGTTTAAATGGAGATTCCCGAAATCTCAGAAATTAAGGAGATATTATATTCAAGGAAATTTTATAATTAAGATTTCGGGAATCTTTTACTTTACTGGTTCGTTTGCACAATAACCATTTATTTTTAATTAATCTAAAATTTTTAAATATGTCGATAGTAAGAAATATTACTTATATGAAATTCATTTTTAAAATATGTAGTTTTAACTTTTAGAATGAATAAACTTAAAGCGGGATAAGTATGCAAAAAATTGTTTTTGCCACAGGCAATTTAAATAAACTTAAAGAAATACGGGAACTTTTCAGAGAATCAAATTTTGAAATTCTTTCCCTTCACGATTTTAATGATTTACCGGAAATAATTGAGAACGGCACAACATTCAAAGAAAATTCTCTAATCAAAGTAAAGACGGTTTTTAATTCCATTAACCTTCCAATTATTGGTGATGACAGCGGACTTGAAGTAAAGCAGCTTGGAAATAGACCTGGAGTTTATTCGGCAAGATATGCCGGCGAAAATTGCACCTATACCGATAATAATAAAAAACTGCTGCATGAGTTAAAAAATTTTGACCCTCCACACTTAGCTCGTTTTGTTTGTGCAGCTTCATATTATGACGGGGAAAATATTATTACTGCAGAAGGTGAATTAAAGGGTAAAATAATTGAAAATTATAGAGGGGAAAACGGTTTTGGTTACGACCCAATCTTTTTACCCGATGGTTTTAATAAAACTCTTTCGGAAATGACTCTTGAAGAAAAAAATAAAATTAGCCATAGAGCAAAAGCTTTTCTTAAATTAAAGGAAGTGATTTCAACTTTTACACTGAATTATTAGCTAATTATAAATTATTAAAACTATTTACTTCGGAAGATTTTTTAATTATTTTTTACAAAATTGTGTAAGTATATTGCCGTTGTAAGCTAATCTGCAGTGTAAAAATATTACTTGATATTTTCCTTCGTTTTAACTTTAATGTTTTACAGGACAAAATTTAATGGCACATTTTTTATATTCTATTGATGTACAGATATTTTATTTCATTAATCATACTTTAGCTAATCCGGTATTTGATAAATTTTTCCCATTTATAACAAACTTTAACAATTGGATAATTGTTTATGTGATTTTTTGGTTCTTTCTTTTTATATACGGGGGGAGAAAAGGCAGAATAGCAGCAATCGGCATTCTTCTATTAATTACAGCTTCGGACCAGTTAAGCAGTAATCTTCTCAAAAATTTATTTGAACGGATAAGACCTAACAATGTATTGCCTGATGTACGATTGTTAGTTGGAGCTACAAGTTCATATTCGTTTCCTTCCTCTCACGCAGTAAATAATTTTGCCATAGCAACATTTTTGGCAAAAATTTATCCAAAATATAAATGGATGCTTTTTACAATAGCCTCTCTTGTTGCATTTTCACGACCCTATGTAGGCGTTCATTATTTTTCAGACATACTTGCGGGTGCAGTAATCGGAGCTTTTTTAGGATATATTTTTGCTCTCTTAATTATAAAAATCAATAATTATTTCGATTCACGAAAAAAATTAAATTTGAAAACATACACAAGAATTACTACTAAAGAATTATAACCGGGCATAACATTTACAAGGTATTGTTATGGATAATTACTTACATATTTTGAATTTTTTCTTAAAATAACAAATATAATTTCCGACTAATTAATTATTTGGAATAAATTTGGGAAAGATAAATATTTTTCAAGCTGCTGAAATTCTCGGCGTTTCGAGTGCTACAGTCAGAAATTGGATTAAGTATAAATTCTTATATCCAAATGTCGTAAAAAACAAAATTTATTTTGATTTAGAACATGTTAAAGACCTCAAACGTAAAATTAACAGTGGGGAAATTGAAAGATTAACTAAAAGGGCAAACAAAAAAAGGGGAAAACATAAATTTATTCCTCAAGAATATTTGGAAACCAGCCTCAATGCAAATCAGATTAAAACAATTTATTCTTTTATTATAGATAATAATTTAAATGTATCAATAGCGCTGTTTTATTTGGCGTTAAATATTTTAGTTAATGAAAACTTATTATTATCTAAAAATGTTGTTGAAATATTAAAATTTGATAAAGATATATTTTTAAAAAGCGCAGTACAAAATGTCTTAAAAGATTGGTTTAATTCATTTAGTGAATTTAAACCCGATAAAAAATATACCTTTTTATTAAATGTAAATTTACCGGATCAAATCGATTTACTTGGACTAATTTATCAATCAATTAAAAATAACGGCGAAAAATCGATACAAGGTTCCTATTTTACACCCAAATTTATTGCTGAAAAAATTGTTGATGAATATATAAAAAAAGATGTCCGAGTTTTAGACCCGTGTTGCGGAACAGGACAATTTCTACTTTCTTTTTCCAATCGAATTAAAAATCCAAAATATATCTATGGCTTCGATATAGACCCGATTGCGGTTTTTATTACAAAACTAAATTTAATAATCCGGTATAAAAATTTTAATTTCGTTCCTAACATATATTTACAAAACGGATTGTTAAATTCAGATAATTTAAGTTCGTTTTATCAAAGTATAGATAAATTATCCGATTTTGATTTTATTATGACAAACCCGCCTTGGGGTTCACATTTTAATAATAGTACACTATATGAATTGAAAAATATCTACTCTGAAGTAAAATCTTTAGAATCTTTTTCTTACTTTCTGATAAAAAGTATTAAATTATTAAAACGTGATGGAATTCTCTCTTTTATACTTCCCGAATCAATATTAAATATTAAAATACATAAAGACATTAGAAAATTTATTTTAGATAATACTCAAATTTTGAAAATAGTTAAACTCGGCAGAGTCTTCAGCAATGTTTTTACCGAAGTAATTCGTCTCGATTTAAGAAACAGTTCAGGAACAGACAACCAAATTAAAATTATTGGGAAAGAGAAATATGAAATCGGCCAAAAACGGTTTTTAAAAAATCTTAACTTTAATTTTGATATTGAAATTGCACCGAAAGATTATGAAATAATAGAAAAGATGTCTGATAAAAATTTCATTACTTTAAAAAATAATGCTCAGTGGGCTCTTGGTATTGTTACAGGTGATAATAAAAAATATCTTTCCAATAAAAAATTAGACGGCTATGAAGAAATAACCAAAGGCAAAAATGTTAAGCATTATTTTTTATCCCACTCAAAAATTTACATTAAATTTCAACCCCATTTATATCAACAAGTCGCATCAATAAATATATATAGAGCAAAAGAGAAACTGATATACCGCTTCATTTCACGAAAGTTAATATTTGCTTACGATAATAAACAACGATTAACATTAAACAGTGCAAATATATTTATTCCCCGAGTTCAAGATTATCCGATAAAAGTATTTTTAGCATTGCTGAATTCTTCAGTATATCAATTTTTATATATTAAAAAATTCAACTCCTTAAAAGTCTTAAAAGGAAATCTTGAACAGTTGCCGTTCCCAATACTGAAAGAAGAAACAAAAAAACAGATAGTGTTTTACGTAGATAAAATTCTCGAATATGAATTAAAATCTGACTTATTGAATGAATATATTTTAGATTTGTTCTCCTTTACTCCCGATGAAAAAAAATATATTCGCAAAGCAATTCAAACCAAATAATTGACAATTGCATCTTCCAAATTCTTTGCAAAGAAAGTTATTTTTTTAAACAAAAATAAGTCCGGAAAAACAGCCCAATCAAATTTGCCGAAAAATTGAGGTGTGTCCCAAAATTATACATCAATAACATTTTAGGACAAGTCCTAAATAATTTGTAATAAAAAACGATTATAAAGAGGGATTTTTGCGTTATTAGTGGCATAATTTATGCATTAAATTACATAAGAATGCAATGAAACGATGAAAAGAAAAATTTATATATTGATTTTTATCTCAATAATATTAGTTTTTTTATCAATAGCTTGTTCAAGCAAAAATATTATTGTGAAAAACGACACCCCTTCCTATACCAAAAAAATAGCTTTAACAATTGATGATTTACCTTTTGCCGATAACCTAAATATTTTAACAAAAAATGAACAAAAAAAATTTTTTAACAAGATACTCGAAATCTTGACAAAACATCATATTCACGCTACATGTTTTGTTATCGGGAAAAACCTGACAAAAGAGTGGTATGGTTTAATAAAAGAATTACTTAAAAGAGGGAATTCTTTAGGGAATCATACATATTCGCATATCGATCTTAATAAGTTTTCAGCAAAATATTACATTAATAATATTCGAAAATGTAACAACAGAATTGTTTCCGCATTAAAAAATGAAAATTATTTAACATTACAAAATTCTCATTTGGATTCATCGGATTTAGCTGAAACCGATTTATACCTTGTTTCGGCAGACGAAAATTTCATTTACCCCGCCTTACATATTAAAAACGAAAAGGAAATTTTTAAATTAATAACTGCAGATAAGCAGAACATTAAAAATTTATTAGGAAAAGAAAAATTAGAATACGTTAGATATTTTAGATATCCTTTTTTACACAGAGGCCAAATAAAGTCGAAAAGAGATTCGGTTTATAATTTTTTTAAGAAAAACGGATACAAAATTGCGCCAGTTACTATAACTTCGAACGATTGGAAATTTAACGATAAATTTATGAAAGCATACGTTGCAGGCAACACAGATTTAATGAATTCGATTGGGGAAAAATATTTTGAACATGTAAAATGGGAAACAAAAGATGCATCCGACTATTCTCTTTACAAAATGAATCGCGAAGTTAATCAAGTTCTTCTTATTCATATGAATTTAATTAATGCAAAATATTTAGATAAAATTTTAACTTGGTACGAAAAACAAGGTTGGGAGTTTGTTAATTTAAATACCGCATTAAAAGATGATCTTTATCAAAGACGCGATGGATATATAGGAACAAATGGTATACCTTGGCTTTACCGTGCAAAAATTAGGAAAAAATTTAATTATAATACACCGGTTACCGAGTAAAAATAGCAAAGACGTTTCGTATCATTGATATAAAATAAAAGCCGCCGGATTTAATGTCGGGCGGCTTTTATTATAATTCGACTAATAAATTACGGTTTAGGGGATGGAATAGAATAATAGATTTACAACTTATTATTCTACCCCCTAAATACTTTAGGA
>CAZXJG010000085.1:0-4832 GCA_964640985.1 uncultured Melioribacteraceae bacterium
TTGATAATGCTGCTAATTGAACTGAATCAGGACGAACCTGACTTTCAGTAAAATTAAACATACCTAATAGAACAATAAAAAACAAAACTGATATAAATTTTTTCATGATAATAACTCCTTTGTATTTTGATTTTTTAGAAAAAATTTTGTTAGTTGATAGAACTACTTTATTTTCACACAATCATAAAACATCACCTCCTTTCAAAATAATTTTGAAGCAAAGTGTTTGGTTTTGTAAATTGTATTGGCAAATAAAAAGGCACACAGTTTTACTGAGTGTAAAGCATCTTGCCGGATGTTATTTATTTGCTATTACAATCGGACGGCGTTCCTGCGCCGTCCGTTTATTTTTTATTTAGACCAATCTACTCCCCATACACCAGTATCAGTAAATATTTTTTTTATGTCTGAACCATCTATCTTAATTGTATAAACTCGCCCGGCTCCAAAAGCAAGACGGGTACCATCTGGAGACCAACTGATTAGACCGCCTGTAGAGAGACTATCGAGTATCTTAATATCACTTCCGTCGTAATTCATTAGGGCAATTAATCCATTGCATGAGAATGCAATCTTTTTTCCATCCGGGGACCAAGTAGGATTGGTATTTGTCAAACTATCCGTAAATGTCAACCGTTGCTGATTGCTTCCATCAGCATTCATTAGATATATCTCGCTGAAAGTACTATGCGAAGAATAATCTCTGTTAGATGCAAAAGCTATTAATTTTCCATCAGGTGACCAGTTTGGGGTTCCGTCCCAAACTCCCTTATTTTTTGTGAGTTGAAGAACATTAGTTCCGTCTTTATTCATTCTATATATATAAGTTGTTAAGTCACCTAGTTCTGAAGATGGCCAAAACATAAATGTAATCCTTTCTCCATCCGGCGACCAAGACATTTGCGAGCCATATCCAAGTAAATTTCTATTAGTTCCATCGGAGTTCATTATTACCATCTGCGTGTAATATGCAGTATTCCAGTTTTCATCAGTTTGTGCAACAATTTGTTTTGAGTCGGGAGACCATCTTCCTCCGCCGTGCGAGTACTGCCCGCTTGTTATCTGTTTTAAATCCGTTCCATCTGGATTCATCATGTACAGTTGTGCTTTCCCGCTTCGACTAGATGTAAAAAGTATTTTATTGTGGTAATTAATTTCATTAGTTGGTTCGGTTGTATCACACGATGTAATCACAGATAGTGCTAATAGTAGCAAATATAGATATCTATTTTTCATGTTAATTTACCCTTCACTTATATTAGTAAGCATATAACATATTATTAACCGGCAGAATAATTCCCTCTTTTTTCAAGATATCCTGCGATAATTGTTTACAAAATAATAACATTTAATTTATATTGCAATTCGGCAATAAATTTATTGTTTTTAATTTACCCAGTTATTATATATTAATCTAATCTTTATTCCAATAAATCCGTCTTCTATTTACTTTTGGAATATCTAAATATTATTTTAACTTAATTGCTATCCTGTAAAAAAAACAGGATAGTTTTATCAAAAATTTTGCAGGTTAGTATATGTCCAAACTTTTAGATAGCGTAAGCAAAGAAATTCGCAAAAAAAATTATAGTCTTCGTACCGACAAAACTTACCGCAAATGGATTAAGGAGTTTATTCTTTTTAACAATAAAAAACATCCTGCAAATCTCGGTGCAGAGGAAATTCAAAAGTATCTTTCGCATCTTGCAGTTGATAGAAATTTATCACCGTCTTCTCAGCACGTTGCACTTAACTCGCTTGTTTTTCTGTACAAAAATGTGTTAAAATTAGATATTGGAGATTTCAGCAAATTTGTCAAATCAAAAAAAACCCGGAAAATTCCCGTGGTTTTTTCTAAAAGTGAAGTCAAACTCGTTTTAAACAATCTTGAAAACACAAATAAAATAATTTGCGGTTTGTTATATGGCTCGGGTTTGCGTTTAATGGAAGCATTGCGATTACGAATAAAAGACATTTACCTCACCTTCTCGAAAACGGTTACGATATTCGCACCGTTCAGGAACTGCTCTCGGGCACAAGTCATTGAATACTACAATGATATACACACACCTAATCAACAAAGGTGCTTTCGGAGTTCGCAGTCCGCTGGACTAATTCTAAACTTCCCTAACCCGGATAAATCAATGCCAAAGAGGGGAAGAAGTATTTTAAAATAATTTCCCGTTTATAAATTTTAAATTCTATCTTTGAGAAATTAATTTTGAAGCAGGAATAGACTTATTCAGCGGAATGAATTGTTTGTAATGTTTATAACGTTCCAAAATTTCTCTAACATAATTTACAGTCTCCAATCCATTACAATAACCATTCCGCACTACTTTATCCGTATAATATTTTTTTTCGGATTTGAGCCGTAAATACTTTTCAACATTATTAAACCAAACGGCAGGATCAGCACCGTACTTTTTGGCTAATCTCATTGCATCTAAAACATGGCCGTAACCAATATTATATGAAGCTAATACAAATTTAATGCGCTCTTGGGGATCTTTAACATATTTTTCCCAAAAGTTGTTAAGCCAAATTAAATACTTAACACCCGCTTCTATACTTTCTTTAGGGTCTTTCGGATTATTAATTTTATACATCGTAGCGGTGGCAGGCATAATCTGCATAAGCCCTTCTGCACCGGTCCAAGAAATTGCATCGGGATTAAACTGCGATTCCTGATATATCATAGATGCAAGCAAACGCCAGTCCCAATGCAAAACCTTAGCATATTTTTTAATTAAATTGTCATATCTCGAAATTTTACCTCCGATCAAAGAGAAGTAAGGACTTATTCTTCTTCGTCTGTAAGCGGTTCTATTTTTATAATATTTATTGTATATCACATAATAAATTGCTTTTCTTTTTATATTATCAATCCAATAATTTACGGTATCGAGCAAATGCCCGGCGTTTTTTCTTACCGCCCAGGCAATTTTTTGAGGCAGCGAAATATCGGTATTAATATCTATATTTGAATAATACGCCTGTGAAAGCTGCGCAATATTTTTATCTGAAACCGTATAATCTATCTTCCCTTGTGCAACCATTCCGATTAAATCTTGTGTGTTCAAGTCCGGCTTCGCAATTACCATATTAATTTTCCCGCCGATTTCATTGGATAAATTTTTTAATCGTGAAATGTAAGCAGAAGAACTAACCACATAAACCGTTTTGCCTTCAAGATTAATCGGACTTCTAATTAAACTTCTTTCTATCTGATCGATTGTCATTCTCCGCCAATTTTTTGGTTTTCTTTGAACCAAAACTTGTTTTGTTGTAGTTAGAAAATGTGTAAAAGCAACTTTTTTCATGCGATTTCTTGTAACGGTTAAATTATAGGCAATTAAATCGCCTTGACCGTCGTTTAACATTTTAAACATTGTATCTATACTTGCAACAACTTTTAATTGTATTTTTATTCCTAAATCTTTACCTAATAATTGTAATAAATCATACTCATAACCCATAGGCTGACCTTTATATATAAAATAGCTATACGCGTTATAGCCCGTAATAGCAATTAATTTCCCGCGTTTAAGAATTTTATTCAGGTCAACATTTACAATTTTTACTTCTTTGGTTTTATGGAAGAAGTCACATTTGTTAAATATAAAAACGGCTCCAATTAAGGCACCCGCTAAAAGAATTTTAATCCCTTTTTTCCTAATATAATTACGCTTCATTTATATCCAAAAATGTGAAATAAAATCTTTGAAAAGTGAAAAAGCGTTTAGTCATAAACAAATAATTACCCGGAACAAAACAAATTTCACTTTTCAGATGAAAGATACATACAAAAAAAAGTAAATTCAAAAATTAAAACTGCTGTGTTTTTTTATATAAACACATGAAAATCGAATTATTTCAATTTTTAAGTTCGCATTACGACATCTATTTTTATATGAAGTGAAAATTTCTTATTTATAATAAGATTATTTATAAACTTATTATAAAATCAAATTAGTTTATCATGTTTATACAAGTAGTTTTTCCGTTACCTTTTAGAAATGCATTTACATATCGAGTTCCTCAAGAGCTTGAAAACGGAATTGAAATCGGTATAAGAATAGTCGCATCATTCGGCAGACGGGTACTTACCGGTTTTGTTATTGATGTTTCAGATACAACGGATGTTAAAAGGAAAATCAAACCGATACTTGATGTGTTGGACAGCACTCCGATTTTTAATAAAGAATCGTTAAAATTTTATGAATGGATTGCGGAATATTATTTAAGCTCGTTGGGAGAAGCTCTTAAAAATACCGTGCCGTATGGAATTGAAATTGAGTCGAAAAAAAAGATTGTTGCCGACAGAACATTTTGCCAAGATCTATTTCAAAAAATAGAAGATAAAAATTCGACAAAAGCAAAATTATTAAAAATACTTTCACAGAAAGAAATCCATAGAATTTCACAATTACAAAAAGAAGTTCGTAAAAAAAGTATTTACGCGATGTTAAAATCTTTGGAACGCAAAGGTGCCGTAACAATTATTGACGAAATAGCCGGAGCGAAGGTTAGAATTAAACGATTAAAATTTGTCCGGCTGGCTCAATCAATTGATGAAATTTACGAGTATATGCCTGATTTAGAAAAAAAATCGCCGAAGCAAATTGTTATTTTACTTGAACTTCTTTCAAATAAAGAAAAAGAAATTCAGTTGAGTGAATTATTAAAAAAAACGCATACACACCAGGCTTCAATAAATTCACTTATGCAAAAAGGTTTAATTAAAGTTTTTGACAAAGAAGTTGAACGCGTATATTCTGAAACTTATCAAGAAGAATTTCAAAAAATTAAATTGACCGGCCCACAGCAAA
>CAZXJG010000085.1:4842-13254 GCA_964640985.1 uncultured Melioribacteraceae bacterium
GAAGTTAATATTGCTATTTCCCAAAAGGAATTTAAACCTTATTTATTACATGGAATAACCGGAAGCGGAAAAACACAAGTTTATATCGAATTAACAAAAAGAGTATTTACAATTGGGAAGAATGCAATAATTTTAGTTCCCGAAATTTCTCTTACACCGCAGATAACTTCTCGATTTTACAATAACTTCGGCAATAAAGTAGTTGTAATCCACAGTAGAATGTCGCTTGGCGAGAGATATGATACTTGGCGTGGAATAATTAACGGAAAATTTAATGTGGTAATCGGACCGCGTTCAGCTTTGTTTGCTCCGTTAAAGGATGTTGGATTAATTGTTGTTGATGAAGAGCACGATGCAAGTTATAAACAGTTCGAAAATGTTCCTAAATATAATGCGAGAGATACTGCAATAATTAAAGCGAAATTTATTAAATGTCCTATTGTGCTCGGCTCCGCCACCCCTTCAATTGAAAGTATGTATAATGCAAGTATAGGAAAATATCATTTATTAGAACTGAAAGAGCGGGTTGATAATGCACAATTACCGAAAATTCACCTTGTCAATGTAACTATTGAGAAAAAGAAAAAAAGGATGGAGAATATATTTTCTCATGAACTTTTAGAAGGAATCAAAAAGAGAATTGAAAAAAAAGAAGGAATAATTATTTTACAAAACAGACGCGGCTTTGCTACTCAAATTTATTGTGAAGATTGCGGGGAAATAATGATGTGCGACAATTGTTCCGTGTCGATGGTTCATCATCTATATTCAAATTCGATGCGGTGTCATTATTGCGGTGCGGTAAAACCGGTTCCAAAAGCTTGTCCAAATTGCGGCTCGCTTGCAATTAAATTTTTCGGTACCGGAACCCAACGCGTAGAGGATGAATTGGCTTATTATTTCCCAAATATAAAAATCGAAAGAGTGGATTCCGATACTATGAATAAAAAAGGAAAACTTGGCATTATTTTAAATAGTTTCCGTAAAGGCGAAATAGATGTGCTGGTAGGAACACAAATGGTTTCGAAAGGTTTGGATTTTTCAAACGTTACGTTAGTCGGTGTAATTTCCGCCGAAACCACATTATGGCTGCCGGATTTTAGAGCTGACGAACGAACATTCCAATTACTTACTCAAGTTGCCGGCAGGTCGGGAAGAAGTAAATCAAAAGGGGAAGTTATTATACAAACTCGAGATCATCGACACTTTGTGCTTCAAAAAGTGTTGACAAATAATTACAACGATTTCTATAAAAAAGAGCTGAAAATGCGCCGGATTAACGCCTATCCGCCATTTACCAGACTTGTATTAATTGAAACGAGAAATGAAGATCAAAGAAAAGCCGGCGGGGCTATCAATAATTTTTACAAAATATTAATTAAACAAAATAAATTAAAATTATTAACTATTTCCCCTCCTCATGAAGCAATAATATCAAAAATAAAAGGGCAATACCGATTTCAAATAATTGTTAAAAGCGATCGCACAAAAGATATCGGAGGAAAAATATTACACAATGTGATATTAAATTCTTTTATTTCATTTAATAGAACATCTCACTTTAGAAATGTAAAAATAATATTCGATATCGACCCGCAAAGCATAATTTAACTCATCTTTCTTTTATTGAGTCTAATACACTTTTTATAAAAAGATTTGTTATTAAATGATTTAAACGCCGGTAAACTTAATCATTAATTATAATAAATTAGTTCTGTTTTTCGTTTTCTTTTTCTCTTTTTTCATATTTTTTTGCAGCAATAAATCCGACAATAAATCCAACGCCGGTCAATGTTACAATAAAAAATGCAAGCCAATTACCATTGCCGGTAAATGACTGAAAAAGAAATCCTAATCCTAAACCAAATCCTATAAAAAGTATTAAAATTCCAAGCTTCAACGATAGATATAGATGAGGATATCTTTTCGTTTTCAAAAGTTCCTTTATTTGCTCTTGAGTTAATCCTTTTTCAATTATCATTTGTTTTTCTTGCGAACGAAAATAGATAAATGAAACCCAGATTATCCCTGTTACTAATAGGAAAATTATAGGGATTAATAAAGAGGTTAATGCTACAGTCATTTTTTTATCTCCATTGTTTTATTTATTACTTTTGACTTTACAGTTTTAAAAAGGTTACAAATAATGCTAATAAAATTTTTTGAATTTTGAGTATATGCAAACGTAACCTTTTTTAATTTTAATAAGTCTAAGTTATACGATGAAGAATTTGACTGATTTGCAAATAATAGAATCCGTTCAAAAAGGTAATATCAACGATTTCTCTTTGATTGTCGACAGATATAAAGATAAAGCGTTTTCACTACTTCATAAAATGTTAAAAAATGAAATGGATTCGGAAGAAGCCTTACAAGATAGTTTTCTTAAAGCTTTTAATGCATTAAGTAAATTCAGGCAAGATTCAAAATTTTCTACCTGGTTTTATAAAATCGTTTATAATACCGGCTTAAGTAAACTATCGACAAACAAGAGGAAAATTGAAATGGCTATGACTTCAATTGACGAATATTATGATTTGGGAAAATATGATAATGAAATTTATTCTAAAACAGAAGAACCTATTAGTTATATTTTATCGATGGTAGAAAAACTTCCCGTAAGAAATGGTTTGGTTTTGATACTATATTATTTAGATGATTTATCACTCAACGAAATTAGCCAAATAATGAATATTTCACTTGTTAATGCTAAAGTGCTCCTTCACCGTTCACGAAATGCCTTGCGGGAATTATTATTAAAACATCATTTTCAAGAGGAACTTATATGAAAAATTTAAATAATGAAATATTGAATAAATACATAGACAATGATTTAAGCCAAACGGAATTAGAGAATTTAGCTAAAATTATTTCTCAAAAACCTGAAGCTTTAAAAGAATTGAAAGCTCAAGAATTAGTTGAAAGGAGCCTTAAAAAAATTGAATTGCTCTCGACACCCAAAGACTTTACACAAAAAATTATGAGTAAAATTTTTGAAAAACATTCTTTTTCCACGCACGGCAGAAAATTTTTCTATATAATAAATATAGCTTTTTTCACAATTTTTACAGTATCGCTTGCTTTATTTTTTAGCCAACAACAAAGTTTCTCCACATCAAATACATTTGAATTTATTAACAATTTAAATAGTTATATAGCTCAAAAAGTTGCTGCTTTAGAACCCTTTTTCAATAAAATAAATTTACTGCTGATTTGGGAAATATTAATATTCGTTTTATCCGTTACACTATTTTTTATTGTAGATTCTCATAAAAAATTTAAAAAACATTTTCAAAAATTATTTTAAGTTTTTCTTAACTATGCCGGAATTGATTGTTATTTAAAGTGTCAAAACAAAAGTTTATTGAAAACAATTTTAAACCCGAATAGTAAAAGAATAAAAAATATTCAACCCAAAACTCATCTGCATTCTTTATATTTGTAATTAGTATTAGTTGTTATATTTCTACAATTAGATTAATGTTAAGTTGTATAAAATCAGTTTTTAACAATTAACCGGTTACCTGTAAAAAATGAATCGGATAAACAAAAGCATACTTATTATTTTACCGGGAAACGATTTTAGCGAAGAAGAATTTCTAAGTGTAAAATTCGGATTAGTACGTAATAATTACTCTATCTTTATTGCTTCAGATGCTCATACATTATCACTTGGTGAAAACGGATTGAAAATACGCGCCGATGTTTCATTTTTTAATATGAACGAAAATAATTTTGCCGGAATTGTTTTCATTGGCGGCAAGGGGGTTCGTAAATACTGGAATAATAAAAATTTATATAAAATAGCAGCAAAATTTTATTTAACGGAAAAACCGGTAGCGGCTATTTGTAGTGCACCGATAATATTAGCACGCGCCGGTATTCTTAAGGGGAAAAACGCTACATGTTATCCGGAAGATAAAATGCAATTGGAAAAAGAAGGTGTTAAATATGAAGATCTGCCTTTAATTATAAGTAAAAATGTTATTACTGCTCGCGATGCCGATGCAGCTTCGGATTTTGTAAATGCATTCATTGAAAAATTATCTTAAAAACCTTTTATTCATTTTGAACCCGAAAAAAAGAATATACATTTCCAATCTTTTCAAATAAAACAGATTATTTAATGGATTTAAAATCAAATAAATATTGCAATAGTTTAACAAAATATTCCCGATACAAAACACGTGTTGTTAATATAGGTGATATTCCGCTCGGTGGAAACAATCCTATCCGTATTCAATCGATGACCACAACCAACACAATGGATACAATTGCAACCGTCGAACAAACTATCAGAATGGCTGATGCTGGTTGTGAATACGTACGAATAACAGCACCAAGTTTGAATGAAGCGGAAAATTTAAAAAACATTAAAAACGAATTGCGAAAACGCGGTTATAACATCCCCCTTATCGCAGATATTCATTTTACCCCTAAAGCCGCAATTGTTGCAGCAAGAATTGTTGAAAAGGTAAGAATAAATCCCGGGAATTATTCCGATAAAAAAAAGTTTCAACAAATTGACTATTCCGATTCCGATTACCAAACCGAAATTGATAAAATACGAAAGAGATTCGTTCCATTACTCAAAGTATGTAAAGAATATGGAACGGCATTGCGAATTGGCGTAAATCACGGTTCACTTTCCGATAGAATTATGAGTAGATACGGCGATACACCTTTAGGTATGGTGGAATCGGCACTTGAGTTCGTTAGAATATGTGAATATTACAATTTTTACAATATTGTATTGTCTATGAAATCGAGTAATCCAAAGATTATGGTTCAAGCATACCGTTTGTTGGTAAACAAAATGGAAACGGAAAATATGAACTATCCTCTGCATCTCGGAGTAACCGAAGCGGGAGATGGAGAAGATGGAAGGATAAAATCTGCCGTAGGAATTGGGACTCTGTTGGAAGATGGTCTTGGAGATACAATCCGTGTTTCATTAACTGAAAAGCCCGAAGCTGAAATACCTGTTGCAATAACGCTGATTAACAGATACAAAAATAGGATAAATCATAAACCTATTGTCCCTATTTTCAATTCAAATCACAATCCTTTTATATATAACAAAAGAAAATCGTTTCAAGTAGAAGGAATAGGCGGTAAAAGTTTATCATGTGTTGTTGCTGATTTCGGAGATAAAACAAACATTAATTATTCTGATTTTGAAAATATCGGTTATTTATTTAATCATAACAAAAATCAATGGCAAATAGGCGATTTGGCAAGCGATATTATTTATTGCGGGAAGAAAAAAATACCATTCGCAATACCTGACTCGATTAAAATAATTTATGATAATGTTCTGTGGAAAACCGTTATAAATAAACAAAATATATTTCCCCTATTTTCTTTTGATGAATATCTACGAGCACGGAGATTCTCTTCTAAACTTAATTTTGTTGAAATCGATATTAAGAATGTTTTTGACGAAAAATTTAAGAAAATTTCGAACGACAAAAATATAGTTTTTATACTTACGACAAACAATTTACACGGTATGGCTGAACAAAGAAGAGTATTTTTCGAATTCTCCCGGAAGAATATTTTTAATCCCGTATTATTAAAAAGAGATTACTCGGAATTTTCAGACAGCCAAACACAATTATATTCATCAACAGATTTAGGCGGATTGTTAATTGACGGTTTCGGCGATGGAGTGTGGATTAAATCAAAAACAGAAAATCGAAAAATCACAAACGGACTACTTTTCGGAATTCTTCAAGCCGCCAAAGTAAGAATTTCGAAAACGGAGTATATTTCATGTCCATCTTGCGGCAGAACTCTATTCGATTTGGTTGAAATAACAAATAAGATCCGCCGGAAAACCGCTCATCTTAAAGGAATAAAAATCGGAATAATGGGCTGCATTGTAAATGGACCGGGAGAAATGGCAGATGCCGATTACGGTTACGTTGGCTCAGGTATAAACAAAGTTTCCCTTTATCGCGGTAAAGAAGTTGTGCTGAAAAATATTGATTCTAAATTTGCTGTTGAAAATCTGATCAATTTGATAAAAGAAGACAATAATTGGATAGAACCGAAATAAAATTATTGAAAATATACTTTATGTGGCATTATAATTGATAATTAAGAAAATATCTTTTATATTTAAAGCCTCGATTTTATGAAAAAGATTAATTTACAAAGGGTATATATATTAAAAAAGTTTTTAACATTAAAAACAACTAAGATAATATTTAAAAATGCACTCCCAAAAATGGGGTGCTTTTTTTTTATAAATGACAGCAGATCAAATAATAAAATATCTTGAAGAATGGGCCCCGCCCGAAGCTGCTTGGGAAAATGATAATGTCGGGCTTCAAGTAGGGGCAAAAGAAAGGGAGGTAAAAAATATTTTCCTCTCCCTTGAGTTAACCCAAGCAGTCCTTAACGAAGCTATCAAACAACATTGCGATTTTATTTTTACTCACCACCCTTTAATTTTCAAACCACTTAAAAACCTTAATTTTCAAAAAGACCCTAAAGCCAAACTAATTGAACAAATTATTAAGAACGATATTGTCCTTTATTCTGCACATACTAATCTGGATTTTACTAAAAATGGTGTCAGTTATCAATTGGCAAAAGTTCTGGGTCTGAAAAATATTACGTTTTTAGAAAATCAAAGAAGTAATCAATATAAACTAAGTGTATTTGTCCCCGAAAATTATTCTGCAGCAGTTTCAGATGCTGTATTTAATGCCGGAGGCGGTATTATAGGAGAATATAAAAATTGCAGTTTCTCTTTAAGCGGTAAAGGTACATTCAAAGGTTCCGAATTTTCTAATCCCGCAATTGGCAGAAAAGGTAAATTTGAAACGGTTCCGGAAGAAAGGATTGAATTTTTAGTAAATAAATGGAACCTAAATAAAGTAATTTCCGCTATGCTAAATGCTCATCCTTACGAAGAACCTGCGTATGATATTTATGTCTTAAAAAATAAAAATGCAAATTTCGGCGCAGGAGCTATCGGCCAATTAGAAAATAATTTAACTGTTAAAGAATTTCTCAACCTTGTGTCGAATAAATTAAAAGTAAACGGTTTGAGATATTGTAAAGGGAAATCGAGAAGGATAAAAAAAGTAGCTGTTTGCGGTGGAAGTTGCGCATTACTTGTGCATTCTGCTATAAATCAGAATGCCGATGCATTTATAACTGCCGATATAAAATATCACGATTTTCAAGATGTTGAAAATAAAATTCTATTTATTGATGCAGGACATTATGAAACGGAATTACCAATTTTAGATGTTGTAAAAGACAAATTAGAAAAATTTTTGCAATCACGAAATAGTAAAATTAATATAATAAAATTTAAGGGCACTACTAACCCAATAAAGTTTTTAATCAAAAAGGAGTAAAAGAAATTGATTAACAGAATGATTACACTTTCGGAACTTCAACTAATTGACAATCAATTAGATGAACTTGAGGAATTACGGGGAGATTTACCGTTAGCAGTAAACGAGCTAACCAATCAAATTAACTTGATGAAAACTCAAATTGAAGAAAAAGAACACGAAAAAGTTGAATCAATTAAAAAAAGAAATTTTAATGATTCTGAAATTCAAAGATTGCAAGTGTTATTAAAAAAGTTTAAATCTCAATTGTATCAAGTTAGGAACAATAAAGAATACGATGCTTTAACTAAAGAAATTGACCGTTCGGACGACCAAATAAAAAAGTTAGAAGAGGAAAATTTCGAATTGGAAAACTCGGTTGATATAATTAAAAATGAAATTGAAGAAATCAAACCAAAATTAAATGAATTAATAAAAGATAAAACCACAAAAGAAAAAGAACTAAAAAAAATAATTAGTCTGAACGAGAGAGAAGAAATTAAATTACAAGAAGAACGCTCGGAAGTAGTTTCCAAAGTCCGTAAATCCGATTATAATACATATATGAGAATTCGTAAAGCTTGCGGGGGAATTGCTATTGCAACTGTTGTAAGATCTGCCTGCAGCGGATGCCATAATGTTGTGCCTCCACAGCGTCAAATTGAAATTAGACAAAATAAAAGATTATTTACATGTGAATCTTGCGGTAGATTGTTAGTTTCGGCGGAAATATCCGAAAAAGCTAAAACTGCATTAAGTTAAAGTATATGTTTTTAGTAAACTTGTATTAATAACTTACATCGTGATTATCGAAAAAACCGGTTAACAATTGTTTATAAAAACTAATAATTTTTTTTATGTTTTATGTTATTAACAACTAAATCTTTGTTTTTTTCCGTAAAGAAAACGGAACAGGTTGCAAGAAAATTAATTAGGATATAATTTTGTAAAACATACCCAAAAAGTAGAAAGTAAAAAGTAAAAAGTAAAAAGTAAAAAGTAAAAAGTAGAAAGTAGAAAGTAGAAAGTAGAAAGTAGAAAGTAGAAAGTAGAAAGT
>CAZXJG010000086.1:0-13167 GCA_964640985.1 uncultured Melioribacteraceae bacterium
ACCCCTTCGGGGTTTGCTCTACTTCAAATAGAAAATCTCGAAGGTTTTTAAAGATACAAATAGGAGGTTGGAGGGTTAGCAAATTAGCAAATTACAAATTAACAAATTGAAAGATTGAAAGATTGAAAGATTGAAAGATTGAAAGATTGAAAGATTCTGAATCAAGATTCCCGGAATCTTAACTGCAAGCTTCCTGAAAATACAAAGTTCCCTTGATTGTGGAGATTCCGGGAATCTCCGTATCCGGCTGTCGAGGACCATTCCTCGACATTAGAAGAATAGAAAGGTAATTCACTGTTGCGGCAGGCAGACACTCGGAGGCATGTAAATTTTACTATATTTCCATCGCTTTCTCCAAAGGAGTCCGATGGACAAAGCTTTCTATTAAAAATAGCTAGTACCCAGCCTAAGAATATTTTGCTATTATAATCTATTAGCAAAAATACTTTTTAATGAATGAAATTCAACTAACAAATTATCTTTACGGATATTGTAACTTTCACTAATATTTGGAGAGACACAAATATTTCGTCCGCCGGAGTATAATTCCCTAAACATTTTTAAATTTTTATAAGAAAAATTAGCCTGGTTTACCTTACACTCTATTGCATCAAGATTACATTCAGATTTTTTAATAACAAAATCTATTTCACGCTCCGATTTATCACGCCAAAAGAAAATATTGTTTTCAGGTTCAAAAGTCCTAAGTGTATCAAGCACGAGATGTTCCCAAAGCAATCCCCTGTCTTCTTCTCTAATACTATCCCAACCTTTTATGAAAGATACAAAACCGGTATCAAAAGCATAACATTTTGCTCTTCTTGTTATTTCCCTTCTGCCGCCGCCATGAAAAGGCGGTAATAAAAAAACGGCATGTGCTATAGTCATTGCTTCAATATGGGCTTTAACTGTAGGGCGACTTAAACCACTCAATTTTGCCAACTGTGTAAAATCAATTAACCCACCGCTCTGACGGAGAAGAAGATGTAACAATTTCAAAAATCCAGTGCGATTACGGACACTGAACAGCTCCTGTATATCACGCGCATAAAAACTATCAATCCACTCAGAAAAAAAGGTAGTATCTCTTTTTAAAGAGAGTAAGGGCTCAGGCAATCCTCCATAAAACAAACGTTTGTCAAGTTCCTTTATTCCAAAGTCTGAAATGCATTCATCCCATAACACAGGGGGTAAATAAACAGATTGTTTACGTCCCGTAAGGCTGTCACGAAATTTTTGTGTTGCAGCCAAAGTTGAGGAACCCGTTGCCAGTATTTTGAGATGGGGATAAGCATCCGCCCCGATTTTTAGTACATTACTTGGGTCGGATAAACGGTGTATTTCATCAAAAATTACGATACTGTCTTTGCCCAAACTTGCATAAAAACTTTCCGGGTCGTCCAATACTCGTACAACGGAAGGTAAATCACAATTCAGATATTTAGCATCCGTGAACATTTTTGATATGGTTGTTTTACCAACTCTCCTTACACCCGAAAGCCAAACTATTGGTCTTTTTAACCAAACCTGCCTGATTTTATTAATCCAAATTGGTCTCTTTTTCATATTTTATAAGTATACTTTACAAATAGACGTCTAAATGTAAAATATATTTATATATTTTACAAATTATTCTTATTGAAAATGAAAATATGATAAACTCGTCTAAATAACATAACAGCTAAATTTTTTGTTCTCTGCAATTAAATCCATTTAAGAAACTATGAGATTTTAAAACCTCGTAGTTCATATTATTTAAACTCTTTCAGAGATTTTGATACCGGATTAAAAAGATAAATGTTTGCCATAAGTCTTCCAATTGTATATGCCGAAGCAGCAACAAGAACACCTATTGCATCTAACATTTTAATCCCCCAAAACAATACAATGATAATTCCGATTACCTCAATTATCGTAGCTTTAGTAATAGGTAATGTTTTTCGGGCATACACCAACACACCTCTTTGATATGATATAAGCACCGTAAGTGAAGGCAAAATTAACATCATCTTTAACGGTAATACCGCAAGGTGAGTCAATGCTAACGAAAGTCCCGAAACAACATTAAACCAAATTTGATTTAACGGAGTTAAGGCAATAATACCCAAAACGGAGAGAACAAACATTCCCATTGTAAAAGAAAACTTTTTTAGTAATTTTATCCTTTTCCGATTTTTTCCCATTAGTGCAATTATTACCTCTTGAGTGGACAACCCGAGTCCCCTGAAAATAAACACCAATGCATTTAACACCGGCAATACAGCCAAAGAGTCTATTGCCATTTTACTTTGTCCGAGAAAAAATATAACCATTGGATTAACACCAAACGACAGTATTGAAGTTAAAGCTAACGGATAATAAAACTTTAATATACTTTTGTAAGAAATAAGCTCGCCGCTGTTATGTTCAATCGATTTTAGTCTTTTAACAGCGCCATAAGCCATAAGCCGGCTTGCAATTGCTTCGGCTGTAACTCCAATAGACAAAGAGGCGGCACCAATTACAACACCATCAGCTTTAGAAAAAAAGAAAAGCAGCATTGCTGTTGCCGACATTGAAATAAGTCTGATTACCGTTCCGTACGCTACCCTGCGTGTCAAATTATTTCTTATAAGAATGCCCTGATAAAATCTTCTGTATCCAATAACGCCCGGCCAAGGGAGTAAAATTATTACTGCGCTGTGAGTTAATTGGGCAACTCCTTTTGGTAGTTCAATTAAATTAATTGTTATAAAATAAAAAACCGGATTCCAAATTACTATTAACATAAATATTGTAATAACAGCAATAATTGCATAAATAAAGTTTCTAAGTTTTTTAAAGGAAAACCAATTTTTAACCAAAGCCGTTGAGGCAGTCATTATCATTATTACCGGAGCTTCTATGATCAAAGCAATTGAAAAAGCAACTCCATAGGCGGCAAGGTTAAATTTTGGATCTGCCATTCTTGCAATAATCGCAGAGAGAAACGGCCCTTCAAAAGACATCATAATCCAAGTTGCAGAAAGAGGAAGCCAAAATTTAAATATTTTAAAAAGGGTTAAATCCGCGGTTTCATCGTTAAAAATTTGGTCGGTCATTGATTATTTAATAACTCATCTTAATATAATGGATTATTTTAAACTTTTATATTCCTAAAAATCAGTTAATATTCTTTAATAAATTGATATTTTTTATTTCACCTGCTACAACAAGTGTATCGTTCGGTTTGATAACGTATTCAGGATTTGGGATAGGCTTAATTTTAGAGTTTTTCTTTTCTTTTGTTTTAATTGACAAAACATCAACACCATAAAGAACGCGAATATTTAATTTACGTATTGATTTGCCGACAAAAGATTTTGGAGTAGGTATTTCGGCAATTTCATATCCTTCGAGGAAATGTACTTGTTTTTCTTCACCTTTCATTGTTATACTGCTTGCTAAATTTGATGAAATTTCCCTTCGTTCTACTTCTTTGTTATATTCATCTTGAATATCGCGCAGCCTTACAATACCAATCATTTTTAAAGTGTTTTGAGAATCAACAACCGGCAGCGCTTCAAAATTGTGTTTCCGCATTTTATCAATTGCAATTTGACAATTTTCATCGGTTGTAATAACCTCGAAATCCGGACGCATAATATCTGCGGCAATAAGAATATCCGACAATGAATCTTTTTCGAACAGATAATCTTTTACGGTTTCAATAGAAATTATTCCCTTTATTCTGTTTAACTTATCAACAACCGGCAGACTATTATCTTTACTTTGAATAATTTTATTTACGACTTTGTTGAAATTATCTTTAACATTTATTGTATCAAAATTATTACTAATAACATCCTTAACAAAGATAGACTCCATTATATTTGTCTCTGCACCCTCTTTAATTCCAATATTTCTCAGAACCAATTTAAGTGTATAAATAGATTCCCTTGTAAGTTTAGATGAAATAATCATACTAATAATACACGTTATCATCAGCGGGAGTATAATTGTATATTCGTTAGTAAGTTCAAATACAATTATAATTGCCGTAATAGGTGCGCGAGTTGCGCCGGCTACCAATCCTCCCATAGCAACAAGAGCATAGGCGCCTGGACCGGCGGTTATATTAGGAAAATATGAATGTACAAAAGCGCCGAAAAATGCACCCAGCATTGCACCCATAAAAAGCGACGGGGCAAAAATTCCTCCCGACCCTCCTGAACCAAGTGTAAGTGACGTAGCAATTATTTTGAAAAAAACCAAAGCTATTGCAGCTTCCCAAATTATGTTGCCTTTTAATGCTTCGTTAATTGAGGCATAACCAACGCCCATTATGTTGGGAAAATAAATAGCAATTAAACCGACACCAAATGCACCGAATATAGGTTTTAGATAACCGGGGAATTTTAGTTTGTTATCAAAAAAATCTTCTGAAAAATATAACAATTTAATAAAAAGATACGAAGCTAAACCTGTTAAAGCTCCCAAAACAAAATAGAAACCTAACTCATAAGGGGAAACGAGATGGTAAGTAGGAACACTAAATGCGGCAAAATCACCTTCAAATTGACGTGAAATAACGGTAGCCATTACAGAAGAAATAATTATGGGAGAAAACTGTGCAACGGCAAAATCCATTAAAATAATTTCAACGGCAAAAAGCGCGCCTGCAATAGGAGCGTTGAACGCTGCTGCAATACCTGCGGCGGCACCGCAGCCGACTAATGTTTTTAATCTTTTTGTAGGAACCCTGAAAAATTGTCCGATTGTTGAACCTATACTGGAACCTATTTGAATAATTGGTCCTTCACGCCCAACGGAACCTCCTGTTCCAATAGTAATAGCAGAAACCAATGCTTTAATTCCTGCAACGCGGGCACGGATACTACCCCCTTTAAGCAATATAGCTTCCATCACCTCGGGTACACCGTGCCCTTTTGCTTCAGGAGCGAAAAAATAAATTAAAGGACCAAAAATTAAGGCGCCTACCATCGGGATAATTACTTTAAGGTACCAAGGTGTTTGTATAATATTCTGTAAAATATTTCCCGTACCGGGAAATGAAAGATCGGAAATTGCTTTAATTAACCATCTGATTCCAATTGCGGAAAATCCCGCCAGCACACCTATGATAATGGCAATTATTATCATAAAGGTATGTTCGGTCATTTGTGCCCGATCAAAAAAACTTGCTGTTTTGCGGGAAAAAAATATGTAAACCCGTCTTAGCGAAAATTCACGCAACATACTGCCTTTAATTACAAAGTAAATGGATTAAAGCCCTATTACCATTGACCGAAAAACATGAGAATTTAGTGTGCTTTGCTTTCCCTATTAAAACACTTTCTAACAGTTCCAAATCAACATTAACAAAAACTCTTAAAAACAGAGAACCAATATTATAGGTATAAATTTTTGTCCTATCCCAAATAATTGGAATTAATAAAATTCGGTTTTTTTTTAGATTTCTAAATATACAAAATTTTTGATTCCATTTATGAGGTGTATCAAGAAAGATTAATTTGATGGGATGTTTTGCATAATTTACTAAAATTTGAAATTAAGTTTCACTTAACGAGTAAATTTTTTCAAAATACAAATATATTTTTATGCCTCGACTTCCTATAAATGAATTTTCTTCATAAGATTCCGGTTATGTTAAAAAAACGTTAGCCGCGAATGCGCAAATGATATCAATGGTTGAATAATATAACAAGGCAATCGCTAAGTGAATATCGGTGTTCGATATTCGATATTTATTTTGATTTAAGAATATCGATTAGCGATTTAAGAATTTCGAAGGAAAGGATTTTATCCAAAATATATTTTAATTTTAGGTTAACTTAAGAATCACCTAAAAACAAGACCGTTTTTTATGTTACCTTCTTTTAAATTCATATCAAATATAAATCCATTGAGGATAACATATTTTATTTCATCTTCTTTTTTTATAATGAAATTTGCCGGTATATCAATATCTATTTTATTTATAATTGATTTATATCCCATTAAAATATTAATCGGCAATTCTGTAAATTCTAAAACATCAGAATTATCAATCATTTTAACAAAAAGATATCCTTTTTCATGTAAATTTTGAAAATCTAATTTTTTAATATCTTCTAAAGAATTGAAAATTTCCGGATAAACTTTACCCGGCTCAACTTTCATCCCGGAACAATCAAATTCTTCATAGCCGAAGTATCCCGATAAATCACCGATATCGTCAATGCTGCTTTTATAATAATAAGTTATATCATTAGCGATTTTGTTCTCTTCAATATTAACTCCAATGTCTATAACATATTTTTCATTCCTGTATTCAGCAAACAAATTTCTAAATAGTTTATCGAAAAGAAGTTTTTCGTTTTTCGGAATTTGATAGTAATCTTTAATATCAATATTCTCATAGTTTTTATCGGCAATAGAATTGAATGCCGTTAACAGAGCAATAAAATTCAATTTTCTAATAAATTGTTTTTCGCTGTCGTTATTCCAATTACCGGATTCAATCAAGATAGAAGCGGTACCCCATTTAACAAAATTATCTCCAAACGCTTCCGGCTCAAAATCGGCATCGTATCTTCCAATGTGACCGGGGATTAAGGGGGAAATAGCATTATAGATTTTTGCAATTACTTTCATTGTGTTTTTACGAACATCGTTTATATCATCAGCGTAATTATAAGCGGGTGCAAAAAACGAAATTGCAGCCGAGCCGAAAGTTTTACCCGCAGTATATATTTTACTTTGGTCGTGCAAATTAAACCCAAATTGAGGATTAAGATTATCTCGAATCGATTTCAATATTTTAGCTTCGGGCGATTCCAAACGGATTGCATCTCTATTTAAATCAATGTGTAAAGCATTTCTCCTTTGAAATTTTTCTGCACCATCGGGATTAAGCATTGGTATAAAAAAAATAGTTGTTTCGTTTAATAATTTTTCTCTTAATTGATTAAAATTATCATCCGTTAGAAAGAAATTAAAAATATCGAACAATGCCATCGTCCCCGTTGATTCGTCACCGTGCATTTGCGACCAAATAAGAATTTTAGTTTTGCCTGTTCCAATTGAAATAAGATAGATTTCTTTTTTTTCTACCGAAACACCCGCTTTTCTAATTTGGAAGATATTTCCGCTTTTTAATTTTTGAATAAGCGGTAAAATGTCTTCATTCTTAAATTTACGTTTTGTAATACTAACTTCTTTGTATTTATCATACGTTTCGTAAAGTAATTGAACTAATTGATCTTGCGGCAAAGTTATACCTGATAAATGTAATAAAAAGATATAGATGCGAATTTTATTCTTTGTTTTGAACAGTAAAATTCCAATTTGTTAAAAGGAAAATTTGCAAATTGTGATAAATTCAATAACCAAAGCTTCTTAATACATAACACCCAAATTAAGTGTTATGTAAAAACCGCCGAGGTTTTTTTTAAATCTTCCATAAAGGCTTTCGACGCCGTTATTAAAAAGATGGACAAAATAATAACGTAAATTTATACCCAAAAGATTCTTTTCACTTAATCCGAAATAGGCACCGAAGCCGATATAACCGCCCATAGCAACCTTTAATTTAGCCTTGCCGAAAGAATTAAAAAACTCCATTTTGTAAGGAGTTGTTACCACAAAATTA
This sequence comes from uncultured Melioribacteraceae bacterium, assembly GCA_964640985.1. GTDB lineage: Bacteria > Bacteroidota > Ignavibacteria > Ignavibacteriales > Melioribacteraceae > CAZXJG01. The sequence continues at coordinate 7,613 of CAZXJG010000086.1, forward strand.
GGTCCAACTCCAAAATTAATATAAGGTCTCAAATTATCCGTTAAGGAATTTTCAAACAATCGATATTGAATTCCAATATTTACAGGGAGTAAAAACACTCTATTTTTTTTCCCAAAAGTAAAAGTCCTTCCGAAGTAATCTACATATTGAACTTCTCTTTCGTCTTTGTATTCGGAAAAAGACATATCGACAAATCCTTTTACGGTTGTACTAAATGCCCTATGGAAAAAGCCTCCCAAACCAAATCCACCGCCGCTAAATATTAAATCGGCACCCACAGCATTCGGCGGAAAAATCTTTGGCGGCCTATTAGGTGCCATTTCGCCAAGTTTTTGAGCATATATAAATGAAATCGGGAAAATCAATAATATCATTATTATTTTTTTCATCTCAAATTCCTTTTTCTAAGTTTTAATCTTAAAAATAATTATTATATCTTTAAAATCAATACCATATTATAAATTAGTTAAATTTGTTCTTTTTATATAAAAAAAGATTTTTAATAATTTTTCGTATAATACGTTAGTTTAATCATTATGCCGGTCAATTTAGAACTTAAAATAAAGGTAAAAAATCTTAAAGAATTTAAGAAAAAATTAAAACAAATTCGTGCCGAATATAAAGGAATTCTTAATCAAAAAGATATTTATTATAAAACCGAGGCCTGTTTATTAAAGTTACGGAGAGAAAACAAGTTGTATCAATTAATAAAATACAATAGAAATGAATTGAAAAAAAACAGATGGAGTAACTTTGAAATACTTAAAATTAAAGGAACGAATATGGAAAAATATTTTGCCGATCTTTTTGAAGTTGAAACGATTGTTGAAAAAAGAAGATATTTGTATTTGTTTAAAGGAACGAGGGTCCACTTAGATTCGGTAAAAAACTTAGGCGACTTTTTAGAATTGGAAACCCTTGTAAACAAAGGGGAATCCGACGCACGTAAAAGATTTGATGAAATAATCAATTTGCTTAATTTGAATAAAACTCAAGAGATACGAACATCTTATAGAAACCTAATGATTGCCAATGATTCTCAGTAAAGAAAAAATATCATCCGTAAACATCGATTTAATGATTGATGAATTTATTAAAACCGATAAACTTCAAAATTTATTAATTATTGTTCCGACAAACAGAAAACTTCGCAGTTTAAAAAAAAATCTTATCAGTCTTTCACCAAACGCAGCGGCAACTAAAATAAATATCGAAACACTTTCAACCGTAAGTAAAAAATTATTGGCACTTTCAACATTTTTTATAGAGTTAAGTGAAGCGGCATCTTCGGTTTTGATAAGTCAAAGCGCAAAAAAACTTACACTTGAATATTTTTCAAACTTCGACGGTAAAATTCCTTACGGCACTTTAAACAAAATAAAGAATGTTATCGGTGAATATAAAAAAGAGGGAATTACACCTGGAAAACTTCGCAAAGAAGCCGGAAAACTTGACAGAGTTGAAAAATTAAAAGCCATTGACATTGCCGCAATTTTTGAAAATTATTCCGCAAGGTGTTTTAATCTAAATGCATTTGAAATTGGGGATATTTATAACAAATTGCTTCAGCTTTCAAAAGACGAATTTAATAAAAATTACCGGAAAGTTTACAATGAGGTTACAACCGTAATAATAAACGGTTTTGATGAATTTACCAATTCCGAAATTGATATTATTAATAGATTGTCGTTAATTTATAATAATAAGCTTTTTATTAATTTCGATTATTACAGTTATAATCCTGCATTATTTTCACATTTGACAAAATGTTACAAGAAATTCAAAGAGAAAAAATTTTTAATAATTAAAGATCTTTCAAAAGATAGTTCTTCTACCTTTACACGGTTTGTAAAAGAAAACTTGTTTTTAAATTCATTAAAAAATCCCAATCCGCAATTTCAGAACAAAATAACAAAAATAACGGCAGCAGATCGTCAATTAGAAGTGGAAGTTATTGCTAAAGAGATAAAACTTTTAATTACACGAGAAAAAGTTGCTCCACATAAAATCTGCGTTGCTTTTAATCTAATTCAAAATTACTCGGCACTTGTACGGGAAATTTTTGCTTCGTATGGAATTCCTTTAAATTTAACTGATCGTAAATCATTAGACAACTCCCAGCCGGTTTCGGATATTATACATTTTCTTGAAATATTGGAAAATGATTTTTTCTATAAAAATATTTTCAGAGCTACAAGCAAAGGTTTTATAGAAATTGAAGATTTTGATTTTACAAATCTTTTAAAAATTTCTACAGAGCAAAAAATAACTTTCGGCAAAAGGAATTGGATAACAAAAATAGAAGATGCAATAGAGCGAATAAATTCGGGGACGGAAGATATAGAAAACGGAAGCAAAAAAATTTTACGTTTACGAAAAGCCCTGCTCAACATTCTAAAACTTGAAGAATTACTAAAGCCGTTCGACAAAAAATTAACCGTAGTTGAATTTTATGATAATTTAATTTCTTTAATTGATAAATTAAACATCTTCGAAAAACTTTTAGAACCTGCAGAGGGTAATGAAGAACAAAATATAAAATCGGTAACCGTTTTTTTGGATACAATTCAAGAAATATTAAAATTACTTGAATTGGAAAACGGATCGGAAAAAAGATACAGTTTGAAATTTTACTTAGACGAAATTAGAACGGCAGCAAGATGGGCTCGATATAATATAAAAGAAAAATCGGACTACGGCGTTTTAGTTACTAATATTAATGAAATTAGAGGGTTAAGCTTTTCTTATTTATTCATAGGCGGTTTATGCGATAGAGATTTTCCTGCCCGGTATCAGCCGGAAATATTTCATTCGGGTTCTTTTATTAAAGGTGAATTAAATCATATTGTTGAACAGCGTTATCATTTTTATCAAGCGCTTTGCTCATGGAAAACGGGACTTTATCTTACGGTCCCTCAAAATGAGGCGGGTAATGAATTAGTTGAATCATCTTTTATCGGGGACTTTGAAAATATTTTTACAATAAAAAAGAAAAAAGACACGGATTATGAAGGTTTGATATTTACAAAAGAAGAATATTTAGAATATACCGGTTCAAAAAATTTTGATGTCCCGCTGCAGCAAAGACGATATTTGGAAGATTTTACGATATACAATTTTGATAAATTAAAATCTTTTTCTTTCATCGATCAAATAAGAATTAATAATGAAATAGAACAAACTATTTTTACCGGATATCTTCAGAACGGGGAAATTATCAATCAAGAAGATTTTGAAAGACCGGATATTTTTAATTTTAAATTATCGGAAAATGCGAGAAAGCATATAGAAACATTCAAAGAACAGAATTACTCAATTTCACAATTGGAAACCTATGCAAAGTGTCCATTTAAATATTTTATTGAAAGAATACTAAAATTGGAAACATGGGAAGAACCTACCGAGGGAATTGAAGCGGTTGAATTGGGTAGTTTATTACACGAAATTCTTTTCGATTTTTATTCAAAAATACGACAAGAAAAAATTATACTTGCAGACTGCAGCAATAATACATTTCGTAATGCTAAAAAAATAATTTTTAATATAGGAAAGAAAAAGTTGGAAGGCGCTGGAGTTCGTTCGCCGTTGGCATTTTATGAAAAGGAAAAAATACTTGGAATTAACGGAAATGAAAACGAGTCGATATTATATCAATTTTTGAAAAGAGAAAGAGAGAACGAAACGAATTTTATTCCGGAATTTTTTGAGGTTGGATTTGGAAATATCCAAAAATCGAAAAGTAATTTAATCTCAAACTCTCAACAACCAATTGATATAAACGGTATCAGTATACGCGGTAAAATAGATAGAATGGATATCGATAAAAATTTGTCGTTGTTCAATATAATTGATTATAAACTTAGCGGTAATAAGCCGACAATTAAAGATTTATGGGAGGGAATTTCATTGCAATTGCCTGTTTATATGTATGCGGGAAAATTATTATTAGATTCGAATTCCGGTAAAAGTTTTTCATATAATTCAATGATAATTTATTCCCTTAAATATCAAAGTGATAAGTTTGGAAAACAAAAAATTAACATCACAAGAAAAAGAAAAATAACAACGGAAGAAAAAACAGCATTAACATACGATTTGATCAAATCTACCAAAGAGCATATATCAAATTTTGTTGAAGCAATTACCCGGGGAGAGTTCGGCTTAAGTAATTTGGAAGATAGAGAAAGTAAAGTTTGCCGGTTTTGTGATTTCAGAACAATCTGTAGAATTGAAGACTACTTATGATGAGTTGTCATTGCTTTGATTTTCAATAAAAAACAAATATCAATTTAGTACGTCTAACATTACAAAATAAATTTTGAGTAGTCTTTTGTCTAAATCGAATCCGATAAAAAGAATTTTCGAGTTATTTACAAGCAATTTAAGTTTCGAAGAAATAGAACGGGTAATCAAACGTGATTTACCCGATACTTACGAATATTTTGCCCAAGATATACCTAAACCGGATACTTCAAAAAATAAATTTATTCGCGGATTGATTTTTATACGCAGTCTTTTTAATGCGTTTTTACTTAAATTGTCAGCAGCACGAAGATTTTTTTACATAATTGCTCTCCTTCTTTTTCTAATCGGGTATTTCAATCAAATTAACAGCTATCTATTACTTTCCTTCGTTATATTGAATGTTTTATTAGCTTTTGAGCTATCTGATAAATTAACAACCAAGAGCGAATTGAATCTTGCAAGAAAAATTCAAGCAAATTTAATGCAGCAGAAAAAAATTAAAAACAAGCATTACACTATAGTTACTCATTATCAGGCGGCAAGGGAAGTAAGTGGTGATTACTTCGAAATATTACGTCCAGCCGGTGATGATGAAAGAACGTTTTTATTCATCGGTGATATATCAGGTAAAGGTGTTGCCGCTGCACTTTATATGGTACGGGTTCAAGCAATTATTCAGTTGTTAATCAATAAAACAAAAAGTCCGAAAGAAATAATTATAGGCTTAAAAAAATATTTTTTCCAAAATCTCCGGAAAGAATTTTTCTTAACTATTGTTGGTGCGTCAATAGAAAAAAGCGGCGAAATAAAAATATGCAGAGCCGGACATACGCCTATTATACATTATAAAAAAGCCGAGAAAAAATTTGAACTTATATCTCCTAAAGGTTTAGGTATTGGTTTTAATGACCACGGAGTTTTTGAAAAAATTCTTGAAAAAAAAAACATAATGCCTGAAAAAGGTGATCTTTTGCTTTTTTATACCGACGGCTTAACCGAAACGATGAATCCTTATAGAACACAATTCGGGTTGGAAGAAATAAAAAATATAATACAAAGAAATGCCGACAAAACAGTAAAAGAAATTAAGAAATTAATTATAGATTCAATTAATATTTTTCAGCAAGATGAACCGCAGAGTGATGATATAACATTAATTCTGCTTAAAAAAAGGTAAATCGTTTTTCAAAAACAATAAGAAGTAGAATTACGTAACGCGGTAAACCGCAAATTTAGAAATTATGTTTAAACTATTGCATTTTTTAAATTTCTAATTGTTCTAATTTCTAATCAAATAACAATTCACAATT
>CAZXJG010000087.1:0-13163 GCA_964640985.1 uncultured Melioribacteraceae bacterium
AGCATTGAAAACAGTGCGCTTGAGAAATCTAAAGGGATTTTGTTACAATAGCAAATTTTACAACAAAACGCAGCAAACCTTAAGTTACAAATCAGTGAATAAGAACATCATTGGAAGAAAACATAATAATTTGAACTTTTTGATAAAGATATAGTTGGCATAATGCATATTTGACTTTCGGATTTTTACTTTGCTCCTTTCTCATTTTATCTGTTCTGCTTTTGCGGAAGAGAGATTAGAGTGAATTTCTAAAAAATCAAAACCTGAAAACTAAATGCATCTTTATTATTGCCGGAGTAAAAAATGTAGATTAAAAGATTATAAAGTATGTATTCATAATAGATACAGACATTTTTGTGTCCCTTCCGTTGAAATACAACTTTCGGAATAGTTTGCTATTTCACACGAAGTGTTTCACTTATTTTCACCTAATCAATTTGGTCGTGGAAATTTCCGAGATATTTTCCCATTGAGATGGCAAAGCCAAAAATTTTGGGGGATCTTATATTTCAAAAGGGAATTTTGTTAATGAATTCCTGCATCGTTCATTGCCGAAGAATATTTATGATCGCTTCCGAGAATATGATTTATTAACCATTCCTTCAGAAAATTCATTACTTCCATACTTATTATTTTTTCACCATTTTTGTGTTTTTTATTTAGCTCATCAACTTTTTTTACAAATTTGGCATGTTGCATTTTATGTAAAGCAAGTCCGTTGTATTTTGCTCTTTCCATAAGTTTTTCTCCAGCAGTAAAATGGTATTTAGTGTAATCAACAAGTTCTTGTAAGGCTTTCCCCATAATTATGTTACCTTTCCCCGATTTCATTGCACCATGGAAAAGATTTATCAAATTAACAAGTTTTTTGTGTTGTGTATCAATTTATTCTACATTTACACTAAAACTGTTATCCCATATAATTAAAGACATATAAGTTCCTCTTGAAAATATTTTTGTATAAGTTTTGAATTACTATTCTTCTAATACCTTTTCGATATCGAGAAGTATTAGAAGTCTATTCTCTAATTTTGCAACTGCAGTTATATAATCCGTATCAACGCCTCCAACCATATCAGGTGGGGGTTCCAAAATCGAATTTGAAATTCTAAGTACTTCACTAACTTCATCAACTATAAAGCCAATTGTTTTATTCTCCAAATCCAATATTATTATCCGCGTATTATTATCATCTTCTTTTTGGGGCATATTTAGTTTCTTTCTTAAATCTATAATTGGCATTATGCTTCCGCGTAAGTTAACTACACCCTTTACAAAAGAAGGAGCATTCGGTACTTTCGTAATTTGAATCATACGATTAATTTCTTTTACTTTTTGGATATTCACACCAAATTCTTCGTCACCCAATTTAAAACTTACAAGTTGAATTAATTCTTCACCTATTTTAGTTGTATCATTACTCATTTAAAAACTCCAAATATTGTTAAGTAAGATTTTTATTAATTACATCAGCAATACTGTCTAATGGAAGTATCATATCGGATAATCCATTATCTGCAATTGCTTTCGGCATGCCATATATAACAGAGGAAGCTTCATCTTGCGAAATAGTAAAGCCACCGGCACCCTTTAATTCTTTGATCCCTTTAAGTCCATCGTGTCCCATACCTGTCATAATTATACCAATTCCATTACCTTGAAATATTTCGATAAACGAACTAATCATTATATCAACCGAAGGTCTATGTAAAGTATCTAACGGGTATGGAGTTATGTTAATGGAAATATCGCCGGCAAGATTTTTTTTGAATTTCATATGTTTTCCACCTTGAGCAATATAAACGACATTATTTCTAACTTCTTCTCCGTTTTCGGCTTCTTTTACTTTGATATTACTCATAGAATCTAACCGGTGTGCCAAAGAAAGAGTAAATTTTGGAGGCATATGCTGAACTATAAAAAAAGGGACATTTATATTTGGCGATAATTTCGGAATTACTTTTTGGAGCGATAATGGTCCCCCCGTTGAAATACCCAAAGCAATTGCTTTTATTTTATTCCGCGGTAAAGAAATAAAATTAGATATGGGTGGGGCGCTGACTTTTTTACTTAATTTTTGTAAACGAAGTCTTCTTACTTTTTGTTTTACAATTATTTTTACTTTTGTAGTAATTTTATCTTGTACTTTAGATAGATTTATTCTTTTGTTAGTTAAATCTTTAGAAATAAAATCATCAGCTCCGTTAGCTAAAGCTTCTATTGTTGCATCTGCTCCTTCGGAAGTTAATGAGCTGATCATAATAACAGGAATATTTAATTCCGATTTAATTACTTTTAATGCTTCAAGTCCATTCATCCGAGGCATTTCAATATCAAGCGTAATTAAATCGGGGTTTAACTTTTTGGCTTTTTCAATACCATCAATACCGTCGCGGGCAATGCCGATAACTTCAATATCTTTATCGCTTTCAAGGAAAATAGAAATGGACTTTCGCATGAATGCAGAATCGTCAACTACAAGAACTTTGATTTTATCTTCCATTTTTAACTCAGCGAATTATTAATAATTTCAGAAATATCAACTATCATTACAACTGTTCCGTCCCCCATAATAGTAGAGCCTGCAATACCCTTTATATTTGTTAAGTAATTACCTAATGATTTAATAACTATTTCTTCCTGTCCTTTCAGTTTATTTACCTTGATACCATATTTTTTTTCAGCTAATCCAACAATAACAACGTATTGCGATTCAACTTCTTTAGAAATATCCTGTGCATTATACGACAAAGCATCTAAACTCAGCAAAGGCAAAACGGAATCGCGATAGTTTATGCATTCTTTTTGATTTACAATATAAATTTGTTCTTTCGGAATTCGGATTACTTCCACTACGGAATTTAAAGGAATAACAATTGTTTCCGAAAGCACTTCTACTAATAGACCTTGTATTATTGCCAAAGTCAAAGGAATTTTCATTATAAACTTAGTACCGATACCGACTTCAGATTCTATTTCAATTATCCCGCGTAACTTTGAGATGTTGGTCTTTACTACATCCATACCGACACCGCGTCCTGAAACATTTGTAACTTGTTGAGCAGTTGAAAAACCAGGTAGAAAAATTAAATTATATGCATCTTGTTTCGAAAGTTCGTCTGCTTTTTCTCTACTAAGTAAACCTTTTTTAACAGCGTTGTCTTTTAATTTTCCCGGGTCAATACCGCCTCCATCATCTTCAATTGTAATGATTATGTTGTTACCTTCTTGTGCGGCACTAAGTGTGATGGTGCCTTTTTCGTTTTTCCCCGTTTTTTCCCTTTCTTCAGCTGATTCAATTCCATGGTCCATTGAATTTCTTATCATATGCACCAATGGATCGTAAATTTCTTCAATCAATGTTTTATCAAGTTCTGTTTCTTCACCATTAATAATTAACTGAACTTCCTTACCTGTTTTTTTCGTTAAATCTCTAATCATTCTCGGAAATCTGTTAAATACCTTCCCGATTTTGATCATTCTTGTTTTCATTACTGCAAGCTGAAGTTCCGTTGTCATTAAATCAATTTGCTGAGTTGTTTCGGCTAAATCTCGAGCTAATTTGGTCCCTTCATATTCAAAAGAAATTCCTAAATTTATTTGTGAAAGCCTATTTCTGCCGAGTACTAATTCGGAAACAATATTTAATAAATCATCTAATTTTTTTACATCCACACGAATTGTATTTTCAATAATTTGTGAGTTTGATGGAGTTCCTTTCTCTTTTGGTGGTACAGTGGTTTTTGTTAATTCTTTTTCAGGTTGCAATTTTGCAGGTTCTTCTTTTACAATTGTTTTTTCGGCAACTAGTTCTTTTGGAACTTTTGATGTTTTCGATTTGGTTTTTTTAGCTTTTGTTTTATTAGAAGTTTTTGAATTGCTTTTTTTATTTTTCGGTTTAGGCTTTTCCTCTGTTTGTGAGTTATTCCCTTCAATCTCATCTATAATTACTTGCAGCGTTTCCAATATTTCACTTTCGTCGAAATTTTCTTTTTGTTCATTTTCAATTATTGAAATAAACTCTTTAATGGCATCATAACCTTTTAAAACACCGTCCATAATTTTATCATTAACTTTAATTTCACCTTTACGTAGTTTATTTAAAATATCTTCGCATCGATGTGTTACAGCTTGAATTTTTGATAATCCGATAAATCCCGATGTTCCTTTTATAGTATGGAACGATCTAAAAATATCATTTAGAAGTTCCATATCATTAGGGCGTTTTTCAACTTTAATTAAATCGACATCCAACTTTTCTAAAATTTCATTTGTTTCGATGATGAAACTTTCAAATATTTCTTTCATTATAGGATCATCTAAAGAAAAATCAATTGTAGTTTCTTCTGCCATTTTAAACCTTGTTATTTGTTTTGTTTATCATTTTGCATCGCATTAATAATTGAATCTACTTCTTCTTGTCTCGATGAAGATTTATCGTAAATTGCTTCCGGATCAAATGAAGTTACTTTAGACGTCATTTTTTTCATTTTATCCAAATTTTTGTCGACTTGTTCATTATCAACGGATGTAACTAAAAACGAAAGTCTCTTGTGAACCGATTCAATAATATGGTTTACCGAAGATAATTGTTGAGCTGTTATATCTTGTACTTGTAAAGACATAGTAATCTTGAAGACAAATTCTTCAACGGTAGAAATTTTCTTTTTCAATTGATCAAAAATTTCTATATAATAATTTAATTTATGATATTCACCTAATAATTTTTTAGCATCGGAGTTCTCTTTTAAAATTTCGGAGAGTTTGTTATACAGTGTATCTTTACGTTCTCTATTGGCAATTATACCATTAATAGATTTTTCAACAGAATTCAGTTCCTCAGTAATCTGGTCAACTAAATCTAATATTTCTGTAGTTGCTATTTCAGTTGCATTTGAAACACTATTAATTTTATCGGTTGCACGGGGTATCTGTGTTTGGCTTTCATTTATTAGTTGGTTAATATTTTCCAGTAGAAAAATTATTTCTTTTAAGAAATCCACTAAGTTTTGAGTTATAGGTACAATCTTTTCGCCAAAATCAAATAAATTACGAAGTTTATCTAATTTATCGAATATTTGGTCGAAGTTTTTATCTTCTTTCATCTTTTTATCCTCTCAATCATTTAGAAGAATTTTTTCAACTTTTTGTTTAAATATTTCCATAGTAAACGGTTTGACTATATAATCCGATACCCGTGCTTGTAAAGCTTCAATTATATCTTCCTTTCTTCCGCGAGTAGTAACCATTAAGATAGGTAGTTCTTTTGTTCTTGCGTTTGAACGAATTGCCTTAACTAATTGAAGCCCGCTGACATTCGGCATATTCCAGTCACTAATTACAAAATTAATATTTTCATCAGCACCTAATACAGTCATAGCTTCCATCCCGTCGGCAGCTTCTACAAACTGAGAATAGCCGATTCCTTTCAACATATTAGTAATTATTCTTCTCATAGTTAAAGAATCGTCAACAACTAAAAATTTAAGATCCATTTTAATTTACTCTATTTAGTTAAGAAATTTTGCAACTTCATATTGAATACGTTTGGGATCAAAAGGTTTTATTACATAAGCATTAGCGCCGTATTTTTTCCCTTTTTTTATTTCATCGATTCCTGAAAGAGAAGATAGAATTATTATCGGAATTTCTTTGAACTCTTCATTTTCCCTTACAGACTTTATAAGTTCAAATCCATCTAAATTAGGCATATTTAAATCGGTAATGATTAAATCGATATCGTTACTCGGCAATAATTCAATTGCTTCCATACCGTCGGCAGCGGCAAGAACTTCGAAGCCCTGCATCTTTAAAGCAATAGCAACAAATTTTCGTATTGTTGGGGAATCATCGGCAATTAATATTACTCTTCTCATAATTAAATTACTCCTTTATTCCTTTTTATAGCCGGTGGTTTTAGGAAAACTTACTAATTTGAAAGATTTTGATATTCCATGTAAAGTTTCGGAGTATCCTATAAATAAGTATCCTTTTTGCTTAAGTGAATTATATAAATTTGATACAACTTTTATTTTTGAATCTATATCAAAATATATCAACACGTTTGCACAAAAAATTACATCAAAATTTACCATACTTCTCATACTAACCGGATCGAATAGATTTAATTCTTTAAATCTTACCATACTTTTAATTTTAGGGTCCAGTTTATAAGACCTACCATTTATCTTAAAATATTTTCTGAGATAATTTGGAGGAAGATTACGTATTGCATATTCTTTATATATACCTGAACGAGCTGTATTTAATGCGGCTCTACTGATATCGCTTCCGATAATTTCAACATTTAAATTTGGAAATTTCGGTTTAATTAAATCGTTAAAAATCATTGCAATAGAATGTGCTTCTTCGCCTGACGATGAAGCAGCACTCCAAATACGTATCTTATTCCTATTTCTTGTAGTTGTATATAGTTCAGGTACAATGGAAGTAACCAGTGCTTCTAATTGTGGAGTATTTCTAAAAAAGTATGTTTCGTTAATTGTTATTACTTCATATAAATAAGAAATTTCACCACTACGCGTACCGCTTTTTTTTACGTAATTAAAATATTCTTCAAATGATTTTAATCCTAATATTTTTATCCTTTTTAATAATCGGCTTTCCAACAAATATTTTTTATTATCCTGAAAATAAATTCCTGCCAGATCATAAATATATTTTCTCCAATTTTCAAAGCTGTTTTGTGTTAATTTTAATTTGTTACTTCGATTAAAGGTAAAATTAAAATTAGAGACAACATTTCTTTTTGCAGTTTCAACAGATTGGTTAAACATTTTAATTACCTAAAATAAACTGTTAATTGTTTCGGTTATTTAATGATTCTACTGCTCTTTCTCTAACATCGTCATCATAGTCATTTACAAAGCTGCTAATAACATCCAATGCTTTCGGGTCGTCAAAATTTTCTAATATGTCAATCAAATTTAATCTGTTCCACGCCGAGCCATCTTGTACCATTGTATCAATATTTTCAAACGCTTTTTCGGGAGCTATATAGAAAAGAAATGCTGTACAGTTTTTTCGGACTTCTTCACCTGCATGATTTAAATTTTGGATTAAAACATCAATAAACAAATTAAAATCGTTATCACTTAATGTTGATAGGCTTTCACCGTTATCGTTTTGAATTATCTCTTGTATTGTTAATAAGAACAAGTTTATATTTTTTGAGTATCGTCTGATTGCACGGATAATTTTCGGCAGAACAATGTTCGAATTATAAATAGAATTATTTTTTATCATCTCGTCAAGCTGAGCATTTTCTCCGTAAATTTTAATCATTGCTTCAAGTATTTCGCTGTCATCAGTTGGAGTAACAATTTCAACGGCAGCTTTTTTGTATAATACATCGGCAAACTTTAGCGTTTCTATTGCGGCTTTTTTAATGTTTTCATTTTTAGGTACTTTATAATTAATTTTATCACTAATTTTTTGGATGGCTGTTAAAGTACTCCACGCAAGCGGTCCTTTTAACCCTTCAAGATTTGAAAGAAGAAAATTAATTGTTTCTTCATTACCAAGTAAACCAAGTGATTCAATCATAGAGAATTTTGTTAATTCATCAACCTGATTAAATTTTTTCATGATATATTTTTGCGCATCTAATGAACCGATTTTGCCAAGTGATTCTATTACGCTTGGTTGGAATAGTTCGTTACGATCATAAAATTCTATTAGTTTTTCAACGGCATTTTCATCTTTAATATTACCAAGCGCTTCTATACAAGCAAGAATTACATTATCGTTTTTTGATTGATACATAACCTTGGTTATGCTTTCGGAAGCTCTACCGGTCTGAATTAAACCCAATATGTCAATTGCAAATTTTTGGTCGTCATCATTTGCGCCTTTAAGACTATCAATTAATGCATATACAGATGCTTCACCCCGCCGTAATAGAATTTCACCGGCTAAGTTTCTAATACTAATATCTTGTGAAGAAATTAGCGGCAAAACCATTTTTGATGTAATAGGATTATCATTTTTTATAAGCAATTTTGACGCTTTATCTCTTGTGCCCATGTTCGAATCGAACAGTTTTTCTATTACTTTTTGAATTTCGAATTTTGTTAGTTTAATGTTTTCATTTTGATTTGTTTCTTGAAAGTAATCATCAATATTAAAAGAATCAATTTTTGGGGGGCTTGCTAATTGGTTATCCATAATTATTTCCATAAAAAATTTTATTATTTAATATTAAATGAACTTAGTTATTCTTTTTGCAATAATTGATAACATTTTAGTTCAAGTTTTAATTATTAATTATTAATTATTTTTCTATTTTCATAATCGGAATCTTCCACAATTAGTTTATAGGTTAAAGAAATATTTTAAATTCTCATAAAATCTTTTTTAACAATAATTATTTACATATTTCCGTACTTTATTTATAAATTTGCATTGTTTTTATTGTGTGGTAGTAAAATGTTGCTGAAAACGGCTTAATAAATATTTATAGAAAAAATCGAATAATAAATTTGCTTTATAGAAAGTCATTTAATATAAATGGTTATTTGAGAATTTCACTTATTCTTTTATTTGCTTTTACTTCCGAAGTGTTCTCTCAGTATAAATTTACCCAACCGGCTTTAAAAAAGGAGACAAACTTTTATCAGGTTATTCAACAAGATGCTGAAAATTTCTTTTTTACAGGATTAAAGCTTGTTAAGTCACCTGTGTATTTTAACAAAAACGATTGGAGAAATTTAGGTTTTGTAGTTGGCTCAACAGCATTACTTTTTATGGTTGATAAAAATGTACGTCGAATCGCTTTAGAAAATCAAACTTCGTTAAATAATAGAATTTTTAATTTGGACAAATATTACGGCAATATATATGCCGGTGTTCTCAGCTTTGGAAGTTATGCTTTGGGCTTAACTTTAAATAATGATAAAATTCGTAAAATTGGTCTTCATTCAATGGAGGCATTTTTTTATTCAGGACTTATTACACAAATCATAAAATTTTCTATTGGGCGTAGAAGACCTTACAAAGGCAACAGTAATTTAATTTTTAAACCATTCAGATTGAACAACGATTATTTTTCTTTGCCGAGCGGTCATACAACAGTGGCATTTGCCGTTTCAACCGTTATAGCGGAATCCGTTAATAATATTTTTTGGAAAATATTTTGGTACGCGGCTGCGGGATTAGTAGCAGGCTCACGCGTTTATCACAATCAGCATTGGGTATCGGATGTATTCCTCGGTTTTGCAGTTGGCTATAGTGTAGGAGATTTTGTTGTAAAGTTAGATGCTAAAAATTATGTTAATAATAGAACAAATATTATTCAACCTTTTGTAAGTTGGAATAGATTTGGGATTAGTATTTCACTAAATTAAATAATTAATGTTAACTTTTTTAAAATACCGAATAAAAAATCGAAAAATTTTTTATTAAAATTTTTGTACTAATTTACGATAATAAAGAATAGATAAAATTCTATTAAAAAGAAGCTATGCTAATCAAATTGAAAAATAAGATTGAAAAAATTTTTACGGTGAAAATAAATTTTGGTAATTTGATTTTACTTTTACTTTTTTCTCTATCTTTTTTATCTAATATCAGCGATGCACAAATATATAATTTCAGAAGATTTTCTACAGAAAACGGACTTCCTGAATCTAATATAGAAGCAATAACACAAAATGCAAAAGGGTACTTGTTTATTGGTACTACCGGTGGATTAAGCATTTTTAACGGAATTCATTTTAATAATTTAAGTAAATCTAATGGCTTAGCTTCCAATTATATTATTCGAATATTAAAAACCAATTCAAACAAAGTTATTATCGGTACATCCAACGGGCTGTCGATTTATGATGAAGGTCAAATAAAGTCTTATCTTGTCAAATCGAAAAAGCCAACCGCAAACATAATTTTGTCCTTAGGTTATTATAATAACCAATTACTTGTGGGTACTGAAAACGGTATTAAAAAGTTTGTTAATGGACAATTTTACGATATCCCGGCTTTAAGTTCATTAAAAGATAAAAAGATTATTGCTATCAAAGAATATAATAACAATTTATGGCTTGGTACTAATGACGGATTGTTTAGTTACAAAGACTCGTTAAAGCATTACGGTAAAAGGAAGGTTAAAGTTTATGATATTTTAATTCAAAAAGATGGAGTTTTATGGGCGGCTACCAATAATGGTGTTGTTAAAATTGAAAGCGACGGAACCATTAAATACTTAGAGAAAAAAGACGGCTTGCCGAGTAATTTGGTTTATACTATGGCGCAAGACAGCAGTAAAAATCTTTGGTTTGGTACTGCGCAAGGTTTATCAAAATATGATGGCGAAAAATTTATTACTTATTCAAGAAAAAATGGATTGGAAAGTAATTTGATTTTATCGTTATATGTTGATAGTGAATCCAATTTGTGGGTTGGTACCCAACACGGAATTTATCTTTTCAACCACCAGTCATTTTTATTATTTAATAGAGCTTTAGGTATTAAAACTACAGTTTGGAGCATTTTTCAAAATGTGGACGGAACAATTTGGGCCGGTACTGACGGCAGCGGAGTTATTAAATTTAAAAATGGGTTTTTCCGTAATCTGAAATTATCCGGTATACCTACAAATACTACCGTGTGGTCTATTTACAAAGATTCGGAAGGCAATATATGGTTTGGTACCAACAACGGCGTAGTTGAAAAAAGAGGCAAAAAGTTTTATAAATATTTAAAGAAAAACGGCTTTACCGGTAATTCAGTTATAGATATTTACCAAGATAGAAAAGGTGTGATGTGGTTTGCCACGTTGTATAACGGATTATATTATTATAAAAATTTTATTTTTAAACATATTAATAAAACTAACGGTTTAAATAATAACACTGTTTATCAAATTGATGAAGATAATACCGGTAATATATGGGCGGTTACATCTCAAGGGTTAAATAAAATAGTTCAAGGAAAAGTAGTTGGTTTCCCTGATGATTCATCACTTAAAAGATATAGTTTACTTGCATTAAGTATCGATCCAAGTGGAAATTTGTTATTGGGTACTTACGAAAAAGGAGTAATATATTATAACCAATCTAAAGATAGCAAGAAAAGAATCGATTTTATTTCCGAAAAAGATGGGCTTAATGACAACTCCATTATGTTTTTACAATTTGATAAAAACTTTGATCTTTGGATTGGTACTAATAAAGGGCTTAATAAATTTGATTATCTAAATTATTTAAAAACCGGAGAAAAGAAAATTTTCGCTTTTAATAAATATGATGGAATTCCCGGTGTTGAAAGTAATCAAAACTCAAGTATGATTGATAAAGAGGGTAATTTATGGTTTGCTACTACGAAAGGTATTGTTAGGTATAATTTTAAAAATGATGTTATCAAAATAATACCGCCTAAAATTTATTTAACCGGAATAGATGTGGATTATGAAAAAATAGATTTAAATAAATATGGTAATTTTGATAAAAATTCATCAAGCATACCTGAAAATTTATCTCTGCCTTATAATTTTAATAATCTTACATTTCACTTTATCGGTTTATATTTAACAAACTCGACTTCTGTAAAATATAAGTGCCGTTTAATTGGTTTTAGTAATAAATTTTCTCCTTGGTCACATAAAAATAGTATTGCATTTTCAAATCTTTCTCCGGGTAAATATACCTTTGAAGTCATGGCAACAAACGATTTAGGACTTCAGGATTCAAATAATTTTAAATATTCCTTTGTTATTCAAACACCTTTTTGGAAATCTATTATATTCTATATTCTGGTCGGGTTAGTGCTTGTTTTGTTAGTTTATTTCTTTTATAAATTAAGAGTAAGAGGAATAAAAATAAGAAATAGGGAATTAAAAAAATTAATTGAAAAAAGGTATGAATACGAAAAACGTTTGGAAGAATCGGAAACGGATTATAAAAATTTATTTGAAAATGCTCACGATGCAATTTTGATTTGTGAAATAGAAACAAAACTAATTATTGATGCCAATAAAATTGCAGAAGAGCTTTATGGATATAATAAAGAAGAATTAAAAGGATTAGCTTTTCAACATTTGGTAAAAGATAGAAATGAATATAATAATGTCGGAAATATTTTCAGCGTAGATGGAGTAAAAGAAAAAGAAACAGTTCATGTTAAAAAAGACGGTACTGAAATCCAATTAAGTTTAAACGCAGCAAACATTAATTATAGAAATAAAAAAGCGGTTCAAATAATTATACATGATATTAGTGCCCAAAAGGAAGTCGAAAGAAATCTTATCAAAGCAAAAGCCGAAGCGGAAAAATCGGATAATCTGAAAACGGAATTTTTAGCTCAAATGTCTCACGAAATTCGTACGCCTATTAATACTATGCTTAGTTATACGAGTTTGCTTAGCGAAGAATTATACAATTTAGATAATACCGAAATAAATGAATTTTTTACGGCAATTGACCGTGCAGGGATGAGAATAATAAGAACAATCGATTTGATTTTAAATATGTCCGAATTACAAGCCGGAACTTACGAACCGTTATTTGATGATATTGATCTTTATGATGATATTTTGGATAACCTTATTTTAGAATATAAGCAAAGGGCAATTGAAAAAGGGTTAGAACTTACGTTAGAAAAAAATACATTAAATTCCAAAATTTTTGGTGATGAATATACCGTAACCCAAATATTTACTAATTTAATTGATAATTCGGTTAAATATACTAAGAAAGGCAGCATCCAAATTTTAGTCGGAAATAATAAAGAAAATAAAGTTTTCGTAGAAGTTAAAGATACCGGAATCGGTATTGATGAAAGATATTTACCACATTTATTTGATCCCTTTTCTCAAGAACAGATGGGATATACTAGGGCTTTTGAAGGAAATGGTTTGGGGATGGCTTTGGTTAAAAAATATTGTGATATGAATAAAGCGGAAATATTTGTCACTAGCAAAAAAGGTGAGGGAACACAATTTACCGTTGTCTTTAATTGATTTGGATTGTTTTGTCCGGTATAATTGGGGAAAAATAATATTGACCTTTAAGTTTACTTCTCAGCAATTTACCTAACCTGGATAAACCAGAACCAAAATAAATAATTGCAAGGTTTAGGTTAAGATATACTGTTCCTAAAATGGTTTTCGGATTTGCTTATTAGCTTCCTCTCCTTGAAGGAGAGGACAG
>CAZXJG010000088.1:0-12965 GCA_964640985.1 uncultured Melioribacteraceae bacterium
TTCTTTTTAGAGCCTAAAATCAATGTTCTTTATGTATAAGTATCATATTTACTCATATCTGTCAAAATAAATTAAATACAGTTTTTATAATTGCCGGAGTAATATAAAGCTAAATTTTTCGGATTGTGTGTAGAATGGTTTTTTAGTGTGTTATTAAATAAAAAGCCCGACAAAAAATCGGGCTTAATGTTTGATTGCAAAATAAAAAATTATGATTTTTCTTCCCAAATTTTGATAAGGGTAACAATGTTTTTTACGGATGCTTCCATATCTTGAATTGCAACATATTCGGTATTGGCATGAAAATTATGACCGCCGGCAAAAAGATTGGGTGTAGGAAGCCCCATATAACTTAAATGTGATCCGTCTGTACCGCCGCGAATAGCAGACTGGATAGGTGTAATATTGCAGCGTTTTAACGATTCAATTGCATTTACCTCAACTTCGGGATGGTTTTTGAGTATATATTTCATATTTCTATATTGTTCAATTACTTCGAACTCAAAATTAGAACCGTTAAAGTTAGCAACGGTTTTTTCACAAAGTGTTTTCAACAAATCTTCATATTCTTTCAGTTTTTCGTCGATAAAATCACGTATAATAAATTTTACAACAGTTTGTTCTTCGTTTCCGTTTATGGAAACAGGGTGAACATAACCTTCGCGTCCTTCTGTAGTTTCCGGTGAAAGTTTATCTTTCGGCAGCATTTCTAAAAAATATGCCGTTATTTTCATCGAATTGACAAGTTTTCCTTTTGCATATCCAGGATGAACATTAATTCCGTTAAATTTAATAACCGCTGCATCAGCACTGAATGTTTCCGTTTCAATTTCTCCACGTGTTCCTCCGTCAATTGTATAAGCATATTTAGCTCCGAATTTTTTAACATCGAATTTGTCGGCACCTCTGCCGATTTCTTCATCCGGTGTAAATCCAATTCTAACAGCTCCGTGTTTTATATCGGGATGATTGACAAAATAATTTACCGCATCTATAATTTCAGCTACACCGGCTTTATCATCGGCACCTAATAGAGTGTTGCCATCGGTTGTTATAATATCAAAACCAATTAAATCTTTTAATTCGGGATTTTTATCCGCTTCAATTACTTTTCCTGAACTTTCCGATAAAAGGATATCGCCGCCTTGATAATTATTGTGAATTATCGGGTTTACGTTTTTACCCGACACTGCCGGTGCAGTATCAACGTGTGCAATAAGACCTATAACGGGAACGTCTTTTTCGGTGTTTGCCGGAAGGGTTGCCATTAAATATCCGTTTTCGTCCAGATCAACATCTTGTAATCCCAGTTCCTTTAATTCTTTTACCAACTCTTCTAATAATAATTTTTGTTTTTCGGTACTCGGACAAGTTTCTGAATCTTCGTCTGATTGAGTATCATATTTAACGTATTTCAGAAATCTATCGGTAACAGTGAACTTATAATTTGAGTCAAACATAAATGCCTCGTTATTTAGATTAATAAAACTGTTTTACATTTAGAATAATATCTAAATTGAGTTATAATATCAATAAAAAGAAATTTTATTAAGATTAAATTTTTTAATGCAATTTCCTAACATCCTAACGGCGTAATTAAATATTGAATTAGTTTCAGTATATCGGCAGGGAGTAATATAATTTCTCGATTTGTGGTTTACCGCACTATGCATAGTTTGATAAAATTATATTATTGTCTATTTTGGAGTTCATTGATTGATAATATCAACCAAAAAATATACATTTCATTATTAAATGAATATAATTTAACGGAGCGAAATAATGAGCGATTTTAAAATTAAACCTGCCGAAAGGACCGAACACATTAAATATGCAGTTAGAGATATAGTTGTATTAGCAAATAAAGTGGCGAAAACAGGGAAGGAAATGCTTTATTTAAATATTGGAGATCCTAATTTGTTTGACTTTGAGCCGCCGCGCCACATGGTTGAGGCTGTATACAAAGCGATGCTTGATAATTATAACGGATATGCACCATCTTCCGGCGTACGCCCGGCAATTGAATCTATTGAAAGAGAAGCTCAGCGTAAAGGAATTAAAAACATACATGACATTTTCATTACTACAGGTGCCAGCGAAGCGATTGATGTATGTTTAACCGCTTTGGTTAACAAAGGCGAAAACGTACTTACTCCAACGCCCGGATATCCGTTATACACCGCTATATCGAGTAAACTCCAAATGATAGAAAACCCTTATTTTTTGGATGAAAATAATGGCTGGCAGCCCGACATTGAGGATATTGAAAACAAAATTAATGAAAAAACAAAAGCTATAATTATTATTAATCCGAATAATCCTACAGGCTCAAATTGTAAAGTTGAAATTCTTAATAAAATAATTGATTTGGCATTAAAACATAATCTTGTCATTTTCGCTGATGAAATTTATGATAAACTTTTATTTGACGGCGAAACTCACACGTCAATTGCTTCGTTAAATAGTGAAGTGCCTGTAATAACTTTTGGCGGACTATCAAAAAATTATATAGTACCCGGTTTTAGAATCGGCTGGGGAATTACCGGTGGAAATGAAGCGGTATTGAAAGATTACATTGAGGCTATAAATAAATTATTACGTGCGCGTCTTTCGGCAAACCATCCCGAACAATATTCAATTCCCGCTGCTTTAGACGGCGATCAATCGCATTTAACGGCTGCATTGCAAAAATTAACGAAACGCAGAAATATCACGGTTGAGATGCTGAATTTCATACCCGGTATTTCGTGTGTTAAACCGAAAGGTGCTTTTTATGCATTTCCAAAAATTCAAATAAATAATTCCGATAATCATTTTGTTGCTGAGTTAATTAAAGAAACAGGTGTTGTTGTAGTGCCGGGTACGGGATTCGGGCAACTGCCGGGTACCAAACATTTTAGAGTTGTATTTTTACCACAAGAAGAAATTTTAGAAAAAGCTTATAAAAATATTTCCGATTTCTTTATTGGATATCGTGAAAAATTTGAAAAATAAATCACGTTTAATTAAAAGTTCTGAAAATACAATGAATTGTTATTAATCAATATTAATTTTGGTGATATAAAAAGAAATTTTTTAGTTTAAAAATTTAGCTGATATTCTTAATAAAAATGGGTTTTTGCTTGATATATAAGGATTTTGGCTTGCTTCTTTAAATTGACTTTCAATTAAATTTTGGATATGTTAACATTTTAAATTGTGGACTACTATTAGAGAAAATTTATGATTGAACAATATATTCCAATTTTCCTCGTTTTGTTAACTGCCGTTGTATTTGGGGTTGCAGTCATTTTTTCATCAAGTATTTTTGGACCTAAAAAGCCCAATAAAGTAAAATTAATGCCATATGAAAGCGGTAAAAACCCAATCAAATCTACAAAAGAACGGGTTTCAATTAAATACTATTTGGTGGCAATGTTATTCATAATATTTGATATTGAAGTTATTTACGTGTATCCGTGGGCAGTTGACTTTAAAAAACTATTTGCAGCTAATGGAATGATTGCATTTTTACCAATGCTTTTTTTCTTGATTGTGCTTGAATTGGGATTCCTTTACGTTTATAGAAAAGGAGGGCTGAAATGGGATTAGAATCGAAATTGGCATCGGACGGTTTTTTCACTACTAAAATAGATGCGATTTTCGCATGGGCAAGAAAAAACTCTGTTTGGCCAATGCCGATGGGCATTTCTTGCTGTGCAATTGAAATGATGTCTGCCGTTGACCCGAAATATGATATGGCACGTTTCGGTATGGAGGTTATGCGTTTTACTCCCCGTCAATGCGATGTAATGATTGTTGCAGGTACCGTTAATTATAAAATGGCTCATATCGTAAGAAGAATTTATGACCAAATGCCCGAACCTAAATGGGTTATTGCAATGGGTGCATGTACTTCAACAGGAGGTATATACCGCACGTATTCAGTAGTTCAAGGTATCGATCAATTTATACCTGTAGATGTTTACACTGCCGGTTGTCCGCCGAGACCCGAAAATTTAATACATGCTTTGATGCAATTACAATCCAAAATTGGGAAAATAAGATCAAGAGATTTAAAAGATAGTCCTTTAATTGATATATCAACCACTAACAATTAATATATGGAATTAAAAAATTTAATTATCGAAAAAATTAAAAATCTTTCCGAAACGACAGTTGAGAATGAATCTGAATTTCGAGGCGATCTTACATTAACCATAAATGAAAATCATATTGTAGAAGTTTGCCGTTTATTAAAGAAAGATCCCATGTTAAAATTTGAATTATTACAAGATGTTACTGCTATTGATTGGGCAACCCGCAAAAACAGATTCACTTTGGTTTATCATATTTTTTCATTTCAAAATAATTTTGGATTGTGTTTAAAATGTAACATCACAAAAGAAGAAATTGATTCCGTTACATCTATATGGCGTGGAGCAAATTGGTATGAGCGTGAAACTTATGATATGTATGGAATTAAATTTCGTAATCATCCCGATTTACGAAGAATGTATATGCCTGAAGAATTTGAGTATTATCCTTTAAGAAAAGAATTTCCATTAATGGGAATTCCAGATTCAATTCCTTTACCAAACAAGAAAACAGATGAACTGCGATGATAAATGTTAATAATGATGAAAAACTATTAAAAGCACTTTTTCAAGAAGAAACGGATATAATAATTGAAGATTCTCTTGAAAATGAGATGATTATAAACATGGGACCTCAGCACCCTGCTACCCATGGCGTTTTAAGATTATTATTACGGTTAGATGGAGAAACCGTTATGTCGCTTGTTCCGGAACTCGGCTACCTTCATCGCGGCTATGAAAAACTTGCTGAAAATATGGGATATTTTGATTTTATACCTCATACAGACCGGTTGGACTATACAGCAAACTTGGCAAATAATGTTGCTTACGTTTTGGCTGTTGAAAAATTATTAGGTATTGAAGCCCCGAAACGTGCACAATTTATTAGAATGATTGCGGCTGAACTGGCTCGTATAATGGGACATTTACTTGCCATTGGTACATTTGTGCTTGATATTGGCGCAATAACTCCGTTTATGTGGACTTTCAGAGAAAGAGAAAACATACAAAATTTGTTTGATGTAATTTGCGGGGCACGTTTTACAACAAGTTATACACGTATTGGTGGTGTTGCTTCCGATATTACGGAAAAATCGTTAACCGGCATCGGAACTTTTTTAGATAATTTTGAACCGGCTTTGGAAGAATTTCAAAAATTATTAAATGCTAATAGAATTTTTGTTGGAAGACTTGATGGTATTGGAGTACTTGAAAAAGAAGATGCGGTTGATTTAGGGGTAACGGGTCCTAATCTTAGAGCTTGCGGAGTTGAATATGATGTGCGCCGTGCTAAACCATATCTTTTTTATAATGATATGGATTTTAAAATTCCCGTATATACCGAAGGTGACAGTTTAGCTAGATATTTTGTAAGAATTGATGAAATAGGAGAAAGTGTTAAAATTATTCGTCAATTGTTAGATAAAATTCCAAAAGGTGAAATTATAGCAAACGAACCTAAAAAAGTTGCTGCACACAAAACTGAAATTTACACTAAAATGGAAGAACTAATACACGATTTTATGCTGATAAATTTTGGCGTAAATCCTCCTGTTGCCGATACATTTTTCTCTGCCGAAAATCCAAAAGGAGAATTAGGATTTTATTTTGTTAGTAACGGTACGGGACACCCTTGGAAATTAAAAATCCGTTCACCTTCGTTCTGTAATTTACAAGCTCTTTCGTTAGCGTGTAAAGGACAAATGATTTCCGATATTGTCGCTATTGTTGGAAGTTTTGACCCTGTTATGGGCGAAGCCGATAAATGATTTGTTGTTAAAAAGATGTTGATTATAAAATTTATTATATAGAATTTCATTTGGAGTATTTTAGAAATGGCATTCAAATTCACAGAAGACAATTTTAAAAAAATAGAAGAAGCAAAAGCTAAATATCCGACTACTTTAGCTGCTGTTATGGACGCTTGTTATATAGGTCAAGAACAGAACGGATATATTAGTGATGAAGTTATGGAAGAAATTGCTTTAACTTTAAATATTGAAAAAACCGATGTATACGGTGTTGCAACCTTTTACACAATGTTTCATAACGAACCGAAAGGTAAGTATCATATACAAGTTTGTACCAATGTTTCTTGTATGCTGCGTGGAGGTTACGAAATATACGATGCGGTTTGTGAAAAATTGGGAATTCAACACGATGAAGTTACCGACAATGAAAAATTTTCAATTGAAGAGGTTGAATGTATGGGTTCTTGCGGTAGTGCTCCTATGGTTGCAATAAATGAAGATTATTACGAAAATTTGACAAAAGAAAAAGTTTTAGAAATTATTAATTCGTTATCATAATGGAAAAAATTGTATTACCTGATATTCTGAATCTTAATCAAATAGATGTTTATTTGAATAATGGCGGCTTTGAATCTGCTAAAAAGGCATTTGCAAAATCATCAGATGAAATTATTGATATTGTAAAAAAATCCGGTTTACGAGGACGAGGGGGTGCAGGCTTTGCAGCCGGGTTAAAATGGAGCTTTATGCCCAAGGGCGATGATAAACCGAAATACTTATGTGTAAACGGTGATGAAAGCGAACCCGGTTCATTTAAAGACAGACAAATTCTTGAATTTAACCCGTATCAATTGATTGAAGGAATAATTATCACTTCTTATGCCATAGGGGCAAAAGTTGCTTATCTTTATATTAGAGGTGAATATCATAAGTGGATAAAACTGATGCAAAAGGCAATTGACGAAGTTTATAAGCACGGTTTTATCGGCAGCAAAATGAAAGAGACTTTTGGAACCGATTTCTTGTTCGATTTATATATTCATAAAGGTGCCGGCGCTTATATTTGCGGTGAAGAGTCTGCATTGATGAATTCTATTGAAGGGCACAGAGGTTATCCTCGTGTTAAACCTCCATTCCCTGCACAGAACGGACTTTGGGGTAACCCGACTACAATTAATAATGTAGAAACACTTACAAATGTTCCGAAAATAATTGAAAAAGGCTGGGAATGGTTTGCATCAATTGGTGCTGTTAAACATCCCGGAACTATTTTGTTTGGTGTTAGCGGTCATGTAAATAAACCTGGAGTTTACGAGTTGCCGACAGGTACTTTATTGACGGATATAATTTATAAATATGCTGGCGGTGTAATTAACAATAAAAAAATTAAATGTGTTATTCCCGGCGGTTCTTCGATGCCGCCGTTACGGGGCGATAAACTCGAAGGCGTAAAAATGGATGCCGATTCGCTTCGGGAAGCCGGTACTGCCATTGGTACCGGCGGTATTATTGTTATGGATGAAGATACAAACCTTCTTAAAGTATTAGCAAGAATTGCAAAGTTTTATCATAACGAAAGTTGCGGGCAATGTACACCGTGTCGCGAGGGTACAGGCTGGATGGAAAGGGTTTTGCAGAGAATTGTTCGCGGTGAAGGTACTTCAAAAGATTTGGATTTACTTATAAGTATTGCCAGTAACATTGAAGGTAATACCATTTGTGCACTGGGTGAGGCTGCCGCTTGGCCTGTAAGGCATATGATTACCCGTTTCCGTGACGAATTTGAAAAGTATGTTAAAAAAGAAATTAAAATTGCACCGGTTAATAAAGTCCATTCCATGCGGCATACCGCATTTCCACTTGCGGATATTAAAAGATAATTTATTCTTTTATATGAACAAGAAAATAATCGTCGGCGGTTTTACCGATTGAAATTGCTTCCTCAAATGTCATATGAATATCACTTTTTTTATCCCCTGCTCCAGCTTCAAGGATTGCTAAAGACGACCCTTTTGTCATTTTCAATAAGTTTTCAGAGTATGCAGAATCGCCCCCATAACAAATCGATTGTTCATTATAAAAAAATTTGTAACCTAAAGAAGGTACTTTAATTGAACCTTTATCTACATGATTTGGTTCTCTATGGTTTACTTTGAAAGGTTTTATTGTAAGCGAGTCTTTCTTAAATTCATTTTCCGAATCAATTTCGATTAGGTTGATTTTATAAGTAAGATTTTTTTCATAAACTTCGTTGAAAGCTCGATAAATACTATATATTTCAATACAGTTTTTGGGGAAGTAAATATTTACCGGAGTATTTTTTTTCATTACAAATAAATATGTAAGCAGCGACCATAAACCCCCTAAATGGTCATGATGCCCATGACTAATAAAAATATCCGTAATATTCAATAATTTTTTTGTACCGATTTCTTTATTTAAATCTCTTAAAATTCCATCACCGGGATCAATTATGTAATAGTGATTTTCAGCAGTTAAAAGTATGCCGGTAGCAACATTTGGAATTGAGCAAAATATCTTAATTGAGAAATCTTCTTTGCCCCAAACTAACGGATACTTTGGTGAAATTTTAAGCTTATATTTATTAGTTTTCATTGTTACCCATCAAAAATATTAATCTTTTTCACCAATATAATTATTGCAAGAATCTTTATGATCACACTTTCCGAAAATATTAAATGAATAGCCGTCGGGTTTAAATCCTAACTCTTTACAAACTTCATAAACAAATTTTTGAATTTTAGGAGACGAAAATTCTATAATTTGACCACAATGTGTACAAATTAAATGACCGTGATTTATTCGATTATAGCTTGATTCGTAATTTGTTTTGCCGTCACCGAAATTTCTTTTAGCTAATAAACCACACTGTGCCAATAATTCAAGAGTATTGTAAACAGTAGCCCGCGATATATTTGATTTGTTTAATTTCATCGAAACATAAAGCTCGTCGGCTCCAAAATGTCCTCTTTGTTCTAAGGCGGCGTCTAATACCTCGAAACGTTCAGGCGTAATTCTATGCTTACCGGATTTAAGAAATTCTGTAAATATAGTATGTGATTCTTTTTTGATCACTTTGCTTTTTGAGTTCACTCCTAATTATAAACATCAAAAATACTCAATACTAAGTCAATTTTCAAAAGTTTGGAAATTACTTAAACTTAATTAAAACAACTAGGAAATTACTTAAACTTAATTAAAACAACTAATAGTATAATTACTTAATTAAGAAATTACCATAAATTAGTATAGTTTTTTAATAATAAAAAACGGCGTATATATCATTTATTTTTAACACATTTTTCAAAAATTTTAATTATATTAAATAAAAATAATCAGGAGTAATAATGGTTGAAAAAGGCAAAAAAGCCCCTTTGTTTACTTTGTTGGATAGCGAAGGCAGAAAGGTTTCTTTAAAAAGTTTTTTAGGCAAAAAAGTTGTTCTCTATTTTTATCCAAAAGATATGACTTCAGGCTGTACCGAAGAGGCATGCGATTTTAGAGATGCACACCCGGATTTTAAAAAGATTGATGCTGTAATTTTTGGTATAAGCAAAGATTCAATAAATTCTTATAAAAAATTTTCCCAAAAGTATGAACTTCCATTTACACTTTTAAGCGATGAAGATAAAAAAGTGATAAAAAAATATTTTGTATGGAAAGAAAAAAGTATGTATGGTAAAAAATATATGGGAGTTGAAAGAACAACATTCATTATTGATGAAAAAGGGAAAATAATTAAGATTTTTCCTAAGGTAAAAGTAAAAGGACATGTGGAAGAAGTTCTAAAAGTTTTGAAGGAGAACTAAAGTGGTTTATGTAACGCGGCGTGAAGTATTTAGTGCTTCACATCGATTGTTTAATGAAAATTTAACCGACGAGGAAAATGAAGACTTATTTGGTAAATGCAATAATCCGTATGGGCACGGTCATAACTATATCCTTGAAGTAACAGTTTGTGGAGAACCGGATGCCGTTACCGGATATGTGATTGATTTAAAAATACTTCGTAACATAATAAAAGAAAATATAATAAAAGAAGTTGATCACAAACATTTAAATTATGATGTTGCTTTTCTTAAAGGAATTATTCCCACAGCCGAAAACATTGCAATTGCTATTTGGAAACAATTAGAAAACAAATTACACTCGGGTAAACTTTACTCGGTAAAAATATATGAAACTGAAAATAATTTTGCTGAATACAAAGGAGAAAACAAAAGTTGAATTTAGATGAATTAGAAAAAGCTGTATCAAAAATTTTAGTTGAAATTGGTGAAGATACAAACAGGAAAGGGTTGTTAAAAACACCGCATCGAGTTGCTAAGGCTTATCAGTTTTTGATGCAAGGTTACAAAAAAGATATTGCCAAGGTATTAAATAATGCTATTTTTGAGGAGAAATACGATGAAATGGTTATTGTAAAAGACATCGACTTTTACAGTATGTGCGAACATCATATAATCCCTTTTTTTGGGAAGGTGCACATTGCTTATATACCTAACGGCAAATTAATCGGATTGAGTAAAATTCCGAGAATTGTGGACGTTTTTGCAAGAAGGCTCCAAATACAAGAAAGAATGACGCAAGAAATTGCAGATACATTTGAAAAATATTTATCGCCTCGCGGTGTTGCAGTTGTAGCTGAAGGTCATCACATGTGTATGATGATGAGAGGAGTGCAAAAACAAAATTCTATTACTACAACGAGCGCAATGTATGGAATTTTTAAAAATGACGCAAGAACACGCATCGAGTTCTTAAATTTAATTTCGAAACATAATATTTAATCAAATTGAAAGAAAAAATAATTTGGGTTACCGGCGGTAGTTCGGGAATTTGGAAAGCGATTTTTCAATATTTCAACCCGTTAACTATTTTTAGAAAATTATTGTTAGTTAAGTCTTTGTTTTTTTATTTGTGCATTCGCGGCAAAAAAGAGACACGAATTACACGAATTCCCACGAATTTTTTACGAATCTAAATCCCGGAATCTTTATAATTAAACAAAAAATGTTAAAGAACATTATCACTTATTCTTATAAGTTCTAATTTTGCAGAAACTTTAATATTTACAATTCAAAAACTTGGAAATGCCCTTTTTATGATATGGCAATCACTTTGTAAAAGCAGACTCATATACAAAAAACTGCAGCAATTAAATTTTAATGGGATTTTTTAGATAAAAAATATTCGGAAATTGATTTTGCCTTGGTTTTACCAACCACTTTTGCAAGTCGGTCAATTTTAACCGACTTTATTTTTTTTACACTTCCGAATTCTTTTAATAATTTTTCCGATAGTATTATCCCAATACCCTGAATATTTAGTAATTCGGTAGTTAAAGTCCTTTTATTGCGCCTTTGTCGATGAAATGTAATTGCAAAACGATGAGCTTCGTCTCTGACATGTTGAAGCAGTTTTAAACTTGATGAAGTTTTGGGAATTGTTTGAGCTTCCGAAATTCCCGGATAAAATATTTCTTCCAATTTTTTTGCTAACCCGATTATTTGATAATCTTTAAACCCAAGTCTATTTAAAATTTCAACTGCGCTCGATAATTGTCCCTTGCCGCCGTCAACCATAATCAAATCGGGTAGTTGCCCGTTTTCTTCTTTAACTCTAATATATCGTCTTAAAACCACTTCTCTCATACCGGCAAAGTCGTCCGGTCCACTTACGCTTTTTATAATAAATTTACGGTACAAACTTTTTTTCGGTTTGCCATCGACAAAAACGACCATACTAGCCACCGTATCCGTACCCTGTAAATTGGAAATATCGAAACATTCAATTTTTCGAGGCAGTAATTTTAACCGGAGATCACGTTTAAGCGCAGAAAGTATGTAAGGGAGGTTCCCCTCTTTTTTCATCCGCTGTAATTGGATATCCTTTAATAATAATATGGCATTTTGTTTACACATATTAAGCAACGACATTGCATCGCTTTTGCGTTTTGGTATTACGAATTGAATATTTTTTGACGAATGTAATTTAAGCCAATTTAATAATGTAATATCATCGGAAGGTTTTACCGGAATAACAATATATCGTGGAATTTCGACATATTCCGTGTAATAAAATTTTAAAACGGCACTATAAATATCACCTATTTCATCGTTGCCGCCGGAAGCCAATTTCAATTGCCGTTTGCCGACTAACTTGCCGTTACGTATATTCAGTACTATGCAAGCAATATCCCGTCCTTCCACAGCAGCGCTGATAATATCTTTATCTTCAAAATCGTTGGAAACTATTTTTTGCCTTGATGAATAAACTTTTAGTTTTTCAATTTTATCACGTAGTTCTGCCGCTTTTTCAAATTCAAAATTAGATGCGGCGCTCAGCATTTCGGAATGTAACTCTTTAATTATTTCATCGGTTCTGCCTTTTAGTACTCTAATTACATGATTAACCAATTGCATATAATCCTTTTCGGAAATTAATCCTTCGCAAGGTCCGTCACATTTTTTAATATGGTAATCGAGACAGACATTAATTTTGCCTTTTTTAATAACCTCATCGTCGATATAATATTTACAACTTCGTATTTTAAATATTTTAGTTATCATTCTAAGAGATGTCTTCATATTTTTAACATCTGTATAAGGGCCAAAATATTTAGAGTTATCTTTAACTATTTGGCGTGTAGGGAAAATTTGCGGATACGGTTCATTTGTTATTCGAATGTAAGGATAAGATTTATCGTCTTTAAGATTGATATTATAACGCGGTTTAAATTTTTTTATAAAATTGTTTTCTAAAACAAGAGCTTCAACTTCGTTGTTTGTTATAATTAATTGCAGGTCTGTAATTTTTTTTATTAACGCGGCATTTTTAGGGGACTCGATTTTATTTTGGAAATAAGATCGTACACGGTTGCGCAAATTTTTTGCCTTACCGACATAAATCACTTTTTTATTTTTATCAAGGAATTGATACACACCCGGCAATGCAGGTATTGTAAGTAATTTTTCTCTTAAATTATCTTTCATTTTTTTACAAAATTAAATTAATAACGTTATCTAATGTTAATATTGTAATGAAAAATTGCAAGGAAGCGTTAAGGGGGTGGAATAGAATAACTTGCATATAATACAAGAATAAATAACTGTTA
>CAZXJG010000089.1:0-11365 GCA_964640985.1 uncultured Melioribacteraceae bacterium
GGGGGTGGAATAATAAGTTGTAAATCTATTATATATAAATTATTCTATTCCACCCTCTAAATTACACATTCTTCATTGAGAATCCGATTCATCGGATGAATCATGCCTTGTCGGGAAGGCATGATTCATAAACATTTTGATATAGTAGTTTATAAATTTTAGATTAATATTTATTGCTGCGATTCCAGAACCGCTCTAACATTTTCTGGATTTAATGAATACCAATTCCCCGTAGCCGCATCTATTATTACAGGTACTAATCCACCTAAAACATCAAGAAAGTTTTTTACCACATAAAGGGCAATTCTTTAATGAACCTGGAAATATTCCGATATTTTTAGTTATACACGAATAACAAATAAAGTGTCCGTTAGAACATATTTTCCCATTTTTTACTTCTTTTTCTTTACCACAGTTTGCACAAATTCTTTTAGCCATAATATCATTCCTCTAATTTTTCTATTTTAGATCTCAAAACTTCTTCTTCGCCAAAAGCTGCCATTACCTCAATGTAGTCTTTAAATGCTTCACAAGATTCTTTTACACTTTTCTCATATTCTAAAATTTCTCCAATATCCTTACACTTGAACGTTTGACCATTCATAAGTAATCCTATTGTAATATTAAGTATTAATGATTTTCCAGTAAATGGTATTTTACTTTCTTTTCCCATAAGTACTTCTTTATCAGCTTTATATTTATAGTAATTAGTCATAAATGAATTCAGTGAAAAATTAAGATTAATTATCATATAGAAAAAAGAAACACAAAAATTCAAATGAAAATTGGAATCAAAAATGTAAAAACTTTTTCCATAAATTTCCTTATTATATTATGAATCCAAATACCAATTAAGTTTTGGAGTTTCCGTCGATATATCATTAACCCCATTACGTTTCAGCCATAAACACATTTGTACATAATTTTCACCTTCTAACATAACAGAAATACTTCTTTCCGCAGTGGAACACGTAAAGTGAATTTTCATTTGTGTCCCTTGATCTTCTATAATTAAAAGATTATCCATATTAAAAATAAAATTCCCAATTTTTACTAATTTCATCTTAAAATCCTTCTAACTAGGGGAATATTAATCGTATTTATCCAATTCCGTTAATATTTCTTGGCGTTTTTTAGCGTTATCATTTGAAATTTTATCGGCTTTTTTTGTTTTGGGTTTATATGATAAGAAATAATACAAAAGCCATAGTACAACACCGATACCTAAAGCAAACGCCAAAATTAACCATACCCAAAAACTCATTGGAAATAATTTTGGATAATTGGGATTGGGAAGACTAAAAAAACTTTGTTCAAGTCTCTTAATTTCATTTAGATTTGGTAAATCTAATTCACGACTAAATGTTAGCTTTACATAGTTTTCTGACTTTGTAACTTGATAAATATCATTTCCTCTTCTTTCAAGATGATTATCAATGGTCTTAATCTCTTGCGAAGATAACAATGACCAGTGAAATTTCTGCATTTGATTGATTTGTTCTTGTTCATCATTTGGATGAACTTGGAAGGAAACGCTTTCTGTTCTTGCCATAGTATAAAACTCCTTGTGAAATGAAATTAATGATTTATGAAATTATTTGTGTAACTATAAACCATATTTTTGTTGCCACCTAACGGCGTGTTTTCCACCCGACCGCCTAGAACTATAATGTTAGATTATAATATTAAATAGTAATGACTAACTATTCCACAAAACTATAGACAAGAAAAATACTGCATATGTTCCGAGGTCGGGTGGAAGACTGGTTAATTTAATTTTTTCAATTGTCCTATTTTTTTCCACTCAGGTTTTGGATTTAATGTTACTATGACAAATAAATTATCAGAATTATTTTTAAATAATGCTTGACTATGCTTTTTATTTAATTGAGCATGGATTTGTTCTGGTGTTAAATCATATAAACCGCCGGTCAAATAATCTATTCCTAAACCTATAATTCCACCAATTACAAGATTACCCCAAACCCAACCACTAACTTCCCTTGTAAGTGTTGCAGAATATGGTTCATATCCTTTTAATTCAATTTTTATAACATGGTTTATCTTCCTAGACAATTTAAAAGTACTGGGAGTTATACCCTTCATCTGCCCGTCAACCGTAATTTTAGCACCACCGGGATTACTGGAAATTCCTATGTCTTGTTTAGTACCGTGCATAATAGTTGCACAACTATAAACAAAAATTGATAAAGAAAATAAAGCGAAAATGTAAAATAATTTTTTCATAACATATACTCCTTTTATTTGTTGATGTAACTTAACTTAGTATTAACAGGTTTGTTTCTATATATTGAAACATGGGTATTAAGGACTTCGATTTTTTATGTTTCTATATTTAGACATTTTTTTATTCAACACTCCGATTTTTTAATTCGAGATCGATAACTTTTTTATATAGTAAATTTCACTACCCATCACCATTTTGTCTTTCAAATAATATCAATTCCGCCTCAAGTAATATCTACGAAAATCATGGAATGATCGTTCAATAGATAATTTCCATATTTAATACTATTTAAGCAAAATCATTTTCTTAGTTTGCACAAAACTGCCTGCTTGTATTCTGTAAAAATAAATTCCGCTAGTTAAACCGGAAGCATTAAAATTAACAGAATAGCTCCCTGCACTTTTTCGCTCATTAACAAGTGTGGCTACCACCTGCCCGGTGATGTTGTAAACTTTTAATGTTAAATAAGCGGATTTGGGTATGTCATATTGGATTGTGGTTGTTGGGTTAAAGGGATTGGGGTAATTTTGGAAAAGATTAAATGAATTAGGAGTATTTACTACTTTATCAGTAACACTTGTTATTGACGAAATTGAAAGGATCCAATCTTGTTGTTTACTCGAAGCTCTGAAACGATCAACAATTCCATTAAAGCCGCCGTCATATTGATTATGTCCCCAAAAACCTGATATAGTTTGTCCTATCGATGGTGTGTCTATGGGTGCAGAAAAATTACCTGCACTTCCTAATTGTTGAAAATAGTTAGTATCAGATGCTACTAGAATTCCATCCACTTTTATATATTGTCCTTCACTTCCATAACTTATTCCTATAGAATGCCACTGACCAAATGTAAATGGAGACGTATTGGCAATTAGTTCATGATAATCTGGTTGACCGTATGCATTACCAAATTCTAATCGAACTTTCCCATCGTTTGATACCATTAATTTCATTGCCCCGGGCCAATTAACATCTCCACCATGAGCATCAGTTCCAAATAGTTGCGCTGATGATTGATTATCATATAATGTATAATTATCATACCAGTACCCTGATTGGACATTTACCCACCATTCTAATGTTCCCTCTTTAGGTATTCCATAACTAAAAGGATATGAAATTCTACTATCCTTTGTTCTATTAAATACTGCACCTAAGCCGGATAGAGCTTTTTGATAAGTTATACCAGTTGCAATACCTAAAGTAGAGCCATTAAGTTCATCCATTATTGTTGTATTGTTACTTGGAGGATTAATTAACCATAGGTTAGAATTAACTACACCAGTCAATGTTGTATATGGATCAGTACTATTTCCATGCCAACCGTAAGGATCAACTGGTACACCATTATATTTGACCTCAAAATGAAGATGTGGATTTCCAGAAACACCTGCATCACCTGAAATACCAATAACATCACCCTGATTTACAAAAGCACCCTCAGTAACTAGTCTTTGAGATAAATGTAAATAGTATGTGGAATAACCATTACCGTGGTTGATATAAATTGTGTTATAAATACTATTTTGTACAATATGTGCAATACCTGATGCTGCAGCTAGAACATTTATTTTTCCATCTGCGCTTTGATCAATAGTTTTGTAATCATAACCAGGATGACCATCATAATAAAGATAAGATGGACTTCCTCCACCTGAATAATGTCCATTTATATTAAAATTGGAAGAATCACTATTTTTAAATCCATATAATGCATTACCATTTATAGTTATTACATAATCTTTTCCATAAATTGCTTTCCCTTTTTCTCCTGTATAAGCAACAACAATTTGGTTTGCTGAATAAGGTTTTGTCATTGAATGATCAAAAACACTATTTATAGTTGCTGTATATGGTGTTTTATCTTTAAGTGGAAACGTCAAAAAGGGAGACTGAATTGAAATACTTGCCTTCATAAGTAAGACGTCTGCAGAACCACCGCCTGAATCCTTTGTGCCGCCCGGACTTGTTATAGTTCCACTAATATTTTTAGATACATCGGTTAGATTTGAGAGATTATAGGCTGGTATCAATAATGAATTAGAAGGTTCGCCTGTTGTTCCATTTACATCTTGCCAATTGCCGGATGCATTGTAAGCTTGACCAGCTATAATTATTTTATCTTTATTTATAAAAAAAGCATTGCCTTGCGAAGTATTTTTATTATCCCATATTCTATTGGATAAAATCTTACCTGAAGTATCATATTTAAGTATGAATAAACTATAATAATTATTTGTAAAACTTTTACTATATCCCACTGTATAAATATTACCTTGATCATCTATATCTATACCGCTATTAGTTTCATAATCTTTACCACCCCAATTTTTTGACCAAATTAGATTTCCATTTATATCCAATTTTAAGAGTAATGCATCCATACTACCATTACCGAATTGAGTTCTTCCAGCTATATAAATATTCCCAACTTTATCTGTTTTAATTACTCTTGAACCCCATGCTTCATCTAAACCTGATCCGCCCCAAATTCTAGACCATTGAAAATTCCCATCTTTATCATATTTTATAGCTAGTATTTTATTTACATTAGGACTAACGCTGTAATCCCAGCTAATACCTGTAAGGATCACATTACCGATATAATCAATTGTTAATGAATAAGATGCATCAAATGTAGCTGAACTTTTCCATGATTTGCCCCAAATAAAATTTCCATTGTTATCAAACTTTAATAGTATTGCTGCACTTCCATAACTATAAGATTCCGCAGAAATAAAAAGGTTATCATCTGAATCAATACTGATTCCGTATCCGACATCATAGCTATTACCACCCCAAGTTTTTGACCAAATCAAAGAACCATTAGAATCAAACTTAAGGATTAAAATATCGTACCCCCCGTTTCCAAAACTAGAGGTTGAGCCTACGATGTATATATTATTATTTTTATCTACAGCTACTGCATTTGCTGCATCACTATTATTGCCACCCCAAGTTTTTGACCAAATAAGGTTTCCGGAATTATCATATTTTTGAACCAAAACATTAGTAGTTCCTACACCAAAGCTATTAGTATATCCTGCAATGATATAATTTCTATTTTGATCAATTACAACAGAATTTGCACCATCAGTTTGATTACCACCCCAAGTATGTGTCCATAATTTTTGAGCATCTAGCCGTAAAGAAAAAATAAAAATCAATAAAAGAAGGGAAAAATATCTTTTCATTGTTCACTCCATTTTTTATTTGTATATTTTTAAATAAAACTCATGATAACATGATGATTCTTTTCTTAAATTTAGTCTGAACTTTCTTATTGGATCAATACTTTATGATATTCCTACATTTATTGTAATGGTTTCTTGATTGTTTCATACAGTTACAATATTTATTCCAAATTTATTTTTGTGTTTTTAGGTTATTTGTACGTTTTATTTATTTATTACTGTAAACCAATGTTTACAGTGTGTAAACTACGGTTTACAATTTGAGTTTATTTATTTCAGAATGACCTTGACGAGTTTGTAAAAACAGATTCATTCTTTATTTGCAAATAAAAATAATTATTTATTTATTTCCTTATCAAAAGGAAATATATTGGTAGTTTATTCCTATATAAAAGGACATAATGATGGATAAAGAAACAATAAAAACAATTATTGCAGATTTTCATACTAGGGGAATACCCGACTTCATTGAACGGGAAATTAAAATACCTGTAAATACGGGAAAAATTGTAACTGTAATTGGACCGAGAAGATCGGGGAAGACTTATTCAATGTATCAAATAATGTCTAATATAAAAAATATAACGAATATTTGAAATTTAAGCAAGCTGCTTTTGATATTGTCTCTACAAAAGGAAAAGCTAAAATTTTGACTCTATTTAAAAATTATTTGCAGCGGAGTTCATTCCCCGAAACCGTTAATATGCCTGATTTAATAATTGAGAAAACTTTGAGGACTTATTTTGACGTTATGCTTTATAGGGATATAATAGAGAGATATCAAGTAACAAATGTAATTGTACTAAAATATTTAATGAAAAAACTTTTGATGAATACGGCTAAAGAATATTCTGTTCATAAGATATTTAATGAACTTAAATCGATGGGGATGCGAATCGGCAAGGATACATTATATAAATATGTAAATTATTTTGAAGATGCCTATATACTTTTTCAAATTCAAAATTTTTCAGAGTCTATTAATAATCAGACTAAAAAGAAGATATACACAATAGATCAGGGTTTGAGTACGATGCTTTCTTTTACGTTAAGTAAAAATATTGGTCGTTTACTCGAAAGCGTAGTCTTTCTAGAATTGAAAAGAAGATATTCCCAAATATTTTATTATAAAGATAAAGGTGAATGTGATTTTATTGTTAAAGAGAAAGATAAGATTACGCAAGTCTTCCAGGTTTGCGTACATTTAAATAACGATAATAAAAAAAGAGAGTTTTTAGGGTTGACAAAAGCGATGGAGAGATTTTCGTTGAGGAAAGGAACAATTTTAACTTTAGAGCAAAAAAGAACAGAGGGAAATATTAAAATAGTACCTGTTTATGAATGGTTGTTGAAAAATTAGATTTTAACGACTGAGATATCTCTAATTTTGAAATGTTATATATTAATATTTTATTTATAATTATTCTATTGTGTGTTTGCTGTTTATCATTGATGTTTCATAAGAGATTTTTATTAAGTGCCGGTGAACCTTATTAGATAATTCTTCTCCGTAATGAAGTTTAGGGGGTGGAATAATAAGTTGTAAATCTATTATATATAAATTATTCTATTCCACCCCCTGAACAAAAAGCAAATCTAACTCAAGCCTATCTTTTCCAATATTATTTCTTGCAATTGCCCTTTTGGAAAGATGCATCACTAAGGAAGTCAAGTATTCCATTTGCGTTAGCCTTTCTGAAATACTTTTTTGTCTGATAATATCTATCAAAACTTTTTCAACTTTTTGATCTGTATCTGATAATAAGGTTTTCATATAATTCATTTAAAAAAATTTTTCAAATCTTTAGTGTTTTACATTTACAACGTAATATAAATATAATGATTTTTCCTTTAATTCATTTTACTCAATTTTTAACTCTTTCAAAATTTTCAATAGTCCCTGCCTACTAATTCCGGCTAATTTTGCAGCTTTGGTTTTATTTCCGTTTGTTTTATTTAAAAGTTCCGTAAAATAATTCATTTTAAATTGCCGTTCATTGTAACGATAATTTCCAATGCCGACATTTGCGTCTTCTCTATACAGTCCGGTTAAATTAAAACAACTTTCGTCAAGTATATGTCCATTTTTAAAAATTAAAGCATTTTTTATCGTATTTTCCAACTCTCTCACATTACCCGGCCAGTTGTATTTTATTAATACTTCCATTGCTTCTTTTGAAATATTAATATCTTCGTTCATATCAAACTTTGCTTTGTATTTCCTAAGAAAATAATTACAAAGCGGTTCAATATCTTCAATTCTTTCCCTTAAAGGGGGAACATAAATTTTTACTGCGTTTATTCTATAATAAAAATCTTTTCTTAGTTTACCCGAATTTACAAGTTCCTTCAATTTTTCGTTGCTTGCCATAATTATTCTTACATCTAATTGGATATCATTATCTTTGCCGTCACGTCCTACTCTGGAAATTGTTTTATACTGCATAAATTGAAGTAATTTTAGTTGTATATTTTCACTAAGCTTGGAAATTTCGGGCAAATAGATTGTTCCATTGTTTGCTCCTTCAAATTTCCCGAATTTAATTTTTTTATCTGCACCCGAAAATGCACCTTTTTCATATCCGAATAATTCCGTTTCAATTAAATTTTCACTTAAACTCAGAAGCGATAAAGGTATAAAAAGTTTATCTTTTCTTTTTGATCTTTTGTGTATTTCTCTCGCTATCAAATCCTTACCTACCCCTGATTCGCCTAAGAGCAGCACATCTATGCCGTTAGCAGCTATGCGGTCAATTTCATAGTTAACTCTTGTCATAATTTTGCTTCTGAAAATAAATTTGTCGCTTTTTAGATTTTCTTCTTGCAGAGTTTTTACCGTTTTTATCAGCTCGTTTTTTTCTAATGCTTTAATAATTTTCTGGCAGAGCAATTCAACGTTAAAATCTTTTTGAATAAAATCATACGCGCCGATTTTCATTGCTTCAACAGCGGTATTAATTTCTCCAAAGTCGGTTACTATGATTACAGGCAGGGTCGGGTCAATCTCAGTATTAATTTTTTTTAGAATTTCAAGTCCATTTATATCGGGTAATTTCAAGTCGAGCAGCACTGCCGAAAAATATTTATTTTTTAAATAATTTAACCCTTCTTTTCCAGTATCGGCTTTTGTTATATTAAATTGTTCACTTAATAGAATATCAACATCATTAAGAAAATTAATATTATCATCAATTAT
Organism: uncultured Melioribacteraceae bacterium; assembly: GCA_964640985.1. Taxonomy (GTDB): domain Bacteria; phylum Bacteroidota; class Ignavibacteria; order Ignavibacteriales; family Melioribacteraceae; genus CAZXJG01. Next base: position 8,642 of record CAZXJG010000089.1, read on the forward strand.
TAAAATTTTATTTTTAACCTTCATTTTTCAATTCTCATTATTTTCTCCGTGTTCTTTGTGACTTCTTAGTGTTCTTTGTGGTTAATGTTTTCTATAACTATTTAACCACAAAGTTCACAAAGGATACACAAAGTTCACTAAGATTAATTAATAAAAAGAACATTGATTATTACTCCCTTCGTGTTCTTTGTGGTTAATGTTTTCCATAATTATTTAACCACAAAGTTCACAAAGGATGTACCCTAATTAACTCAATTACAAACTTTGTACCTCCAAGTTCAGATTTTTCACAATATATTTTTCCTCCAAATTTCTCAATACATTTTTTTGAAAATAACAATCCGAAACCATGTCCTTTGTCCTTTGTAGAAAATCCTTCTTCAAAGATTTTATTCCTTAAATTTTCCGAAACCCCCCTCCCATTATCTTCTATTAGTATTATTACACTTGTATTGTTTTTAGAACAAGTAACATTTAATAATTTATCTTTTTTATTTAATAAATCAAATTCTTCAACAGAATTAAGAAAAATGGTAGTAACTACTTCACTTAATTCGTTCGAAGGGATTAAAGCAGTAATATTTCCATTATAATTGTTAAAACCAATCTGCAAAGTTTTGCCGTAATTATAATTAAATTTTGTTATGACCGAATTTATTGTATCGTTAACATTACAGCCAAATTGTTTATTTGTTTCAGAGGAGAGATTATAAACAATATTTTTTAAATTTTGAATATTATCCAATATTTCGGTCTTTTTTCTAGATAAATCTTTACGTGCTGAAATTTGGTTATAGAGTTCGAAATACTTGCCGAGGCTATTTTTAAGATCCTTAGTATATCGTAATAATAAAGCGCTAAATCGTAATTTATTCTTTTTAAAATTTTGTTTAAATATAAATTCTATATCCTTTAAAATAATAGAAATTTTTATTAACTCGGGATAGACGGTTGTTTTGAATTCTTCAATTGCTAATTCTAATCTTTTGAATACAGGATTTTCTTTAACGTTTGATGATTTTTGTGTGTAGCCGATATTTTGAATTAGTAGTGAAAGTCTGTTAATATTCATTAACATACCTTCGCCATGGTCAAACTTTTTCAGAGAAAGGAAAAGATTTTCAAGTAAAAAACTGCTCGATATTCTTTTTAATCTATTATCATATTTTGTTTTTAATGTGAAAAACAAGAAAAGAAATGTTACAATATAAGGTATAAGATCATTCATAAATATATTATGTGAATTATTTATATAAGCTACAGGATTAAAAAAAACAGATTTACTGATTATTATTAATAACAAAACAAATATATAAATAACTGCTGAATTTAAGACAATGAGGATTTTCTGTCGATGGAAAATTTTCTTATAAGTTTCGGTGCCTAAAAGGAATTTTATTTTTTTACCGAAATATGTAACAAATAAACTTACTATTATAACAAGAAAAATAAATTTAATAATCTCAAATATAAATTCATTAGAAAAAATATATCTTAAAATATTTTTTTTAAGCAAGTAATAACCTTCTACAAATCCTTCATGTTCATGTACAATTATAAAAGAATTTGATGCAACCTTAATCTTTTTCAATATTTTTGATGCGGGGAAGAAAACCTCAAGCGTATAATTACCTTTAACCGAAGGGAGTCCAAAATGTTGAATCTTGGAACTACTGCTTGCATAACCGTTTCCGGCATTTACTTCTCTATAACCGATTAATTTATGATTTCTGAATAATTTAATTTTTGTACCGACACCGCTTCTGTTGCTTTCTGAACCTGCAATTTTAACTTCAATATAATTTGATCTGGTACGACCATCATTTAATAGATTTTTATAAAAATGTCCGACACCGGCGTATTGTCCGGAAAAAACATCAATATCACCATCTCTTCCCACATCGAAGGTTACTACGGAAGTGTTATAACCATTTAATGAAGGAACAGGTTGAATATACTGATTCGTAAAATCTTTAAATTTTAATTTAACATTTACAATTCCGAGATTTTTGTAGATTTTAATTCCTCCGAGATAAGCGATAAAAAGGTCAATCCAGCCGTCATTGTTAAAATTACCAAAAGCAGCACCATAGGTCCATAAAGTACTGTCTATTCCGCATTCTTTGGAAATATCTGTAAAATGTCCTTTCCCATCATTGATAAATAATTTATCATTTCCGGCTCTGTTGCCTATAAACAGATCTAAATTACCGTCATTATTGAAATCTGCAAATAGTACTGAGTTTGTTTCTTTAAATATACCGTCTCCCGTACCGCTTTCACTTGTAAAATCTCTAAATGTCCCATCGCCGTTGTTCAAATACATTTTGTTTTCATTAGCCCAATTACCAACATACAAATCCAAGAAACCGTCATTATTTATATCTCCGAATGCCGCACTTATAGAAGTTCCATTAGATTTTAAATGGGCGAAATTAGTTTCATCAATAAATTTTGCTCCTTCTTTATTTATATATAAATGATTCGAACCAACAAAATCGGTTGAAAAATAATCAAGATAACCATCGTTATTAATATCACCTAAAATTGAACATTCTGATCTTCCAATATTCTTATTTAATCCATATTCATCTGTTGCATCCCGGAAATAACCGGTACCATTGTTCAAATAAAGAGTACTGCTCCCTTGCAGTCTAGATAAAATTATGTCGTCACTACCTGATTCATCAATGTCTCCAACAGTTACACCAAGTTTTTGATAAG
>CAZXJG010000089.1:11375-12861 GCA_964640985.1 uncultured Melioribacteraceae bacterium
TTATTTACATTTTCATCTTTACCGACAACACCGCGTTCTTCTGCAATGTCTTTATTGAAAAAAGGCGGGACTAATAATTGATTGGCACCAAAAATATCAACAGTATATAAAAACTCTGTACCATTAATATTTACTATTGCCGATCCATATATTGAACCAATATTTTCCAGTGACGATATATAAAAAAGAAATTTTCCGGAGGTTGTATCTTTTCCCGTCTTAGTAGTTTCAATGCTGCTTTGCTGCTTTATGATTTTGAAAAGATTCTGTCCGTAAATCCACATTTCATTATTGCCGGTTAAATAAATTTTAGAGTAAAGGTTAGGTCTGAGATGAGCTGTTTCCTGCCACATTACTTTATTTAAATCTCTGGAAAAATTTATATTTCGTAAAAGGGTTCCGTTATTCAATAAAATCCAGATGTTTTTTCCTTTTCCAAATTTCATATCGACAATTTTAGCCGGACTAATATTTATTCCGTTATTTGTTTTTAATGAATGAATCTTATAAAAAGAAATTGATGAAGAATTTTTGTTATATCCAAATAATGAATTATCGTCTATTTTAAAACTGCCGAATGTGGTATCATAAATACTTATTGAGGTGATTTCGTCGAATATATTAAAATCTTTAGATGTATTTCTAAGATTTAAAATAAATTTTAATTTTGGACTGCTATTAGAGGGATTAAGATAAAAAATTGTGCGGGTACTATAAAAATACAAAAGGTTCTTCGCATTGTTTTGCATCATCATCAGTCCTCTTGGAGAGTTGTCATTTGAAAGAATATAATGTTTATAATTAGTCACTTTCAAATTTTTGTACGAACTTAATGTAAATACAGAATATTCAAGTATTGAACTTATAAAAACCGTCTTGGGCTTAATAAACTTAACGATCTCAATTGTATGTGAAAATTTTGTTTTATATGGCAGTAACTTTGTAATAGATATTTTTTTATTTTTTTTAACAATTTTCGTTATATAAAGCTCAGGTTTTATGTAAGTTTTAAAATTAAAATTATCTTCTGAAAACACTAAGAATTTTCCATCGCTATCACCTGTAAGAATAATCTTATTGTCAGCTTCATAAAGTGTGTAAAATTTTTTACCGTCAAAATAAAATATCTTTTTATGAGTGAAAATAAATATTTCGTTTTTTGAAATTATTGATAAATTTACAATCGAATAAGTATCGGGAATTTGATAAGTAATAACATTAATTTTTGATTTAAAATTATCGTTTTTTGTCTGCTGCTTAAGGGTTGCAGCTTTGTTTTTATTACTTAAATTTGAAAAGAGCAAAGGTAAAATCAGAAAAATGCCGTAAATAAGAACCTTGCTTTTAAAATTCTCATTTTGCATAATGTTATGATTTATAAATAATGATATTTTAAATAAAGTTAAGTAAAATAATCAGGATCTACAAATTATATTTTAACGTCAAAATTGCATCATACGAAAAAGTAACCAAAAAAGGATTTATA
>CAZXJG010000090.1:0-12747 GCA_964640985.1 uncultured Melioribacteraceae bacterium
TAGCGTACTTGACTGGGGGTCAAGTGGTCGCGGGTTCAAATCCCGCCGTTCCGACTAATTGCAAATGCTTTATAATTAATAAGTTATAAAGCATTTTTTAATTTAAACACAATATTTAATTTCAAAGGAAAAAATATATTTATTCCCATTGATTTTAATCTATAAATCTGTAAATTTCAAATTATGAAAATTAAATTAACAAGAGATAAACCGAAGTGTTATTGTGGAATTTTCGGCATTTTCGGTAATCAAAATTCGTCGCTGCATACATATTACGGCTTACATGCTTTGCAGCACAGGGGTCAAGAGGGAGCCGGAATTGTTTCTGCTAAGAAAATCGATGACTCAACAAAGATAAAATTTAATATTATTAAAGGGCATGGTCTTGTTTCGGATGTTTTTAATAAAGATAATTTATTTCAAAAACAAATGAAAGGCTTTGCTGCAATTGGGCACAATCGTTATTCAACAACCGGAGCAAGCGAAACTAACAAAAACATTCAACCTTTTGTTGTTAATTACAGATTAGGAAACCTTGCTGTTGCACATAACGGTAATTTAACTAATGCAAAAGATTTACGCAAAAAGTTAGTTGACGAAGGAGCAATATTTCAGACTTCGAGTGATACTGAAGTAATACTGCATTTGATCGCTCGCAGTAAGATTAATGACCAGGTTTTACAAATTAAAGATGCATTAAAACAATTGGAAGGGGCGTACAGTTTAGTAATTTTAACCGATACTAAACTTATTGCCGCACGTGATCCTTATGGGTTTCGTCCACTTGCCATTGGGAAAATAGATGATAACTTTATAGCTACATCCGAAACTTGTGCCTTAGATATTAATCTTGCTGAATATGTGAGAGATGTAGAACCGGGTGAGATGGTTGTGATTGATCAAAATGTAACCGATACGGGTGAAATAAAATCATTAAGAATAAATGAGAAGAAATTTTTAACTCAACAATGTATTTTTGAATTTATCTATTTTGCGAGACCGGATAGTAAAATTTTTGGTTCGAATGTGGATAAAATTAGAAGGAAATTAGGGAAAATACTTGCAATTCATCACCCTGTAGTTGATCCGGATGGGGAGAAGGTTATAGTAATTAGTGTTCCCGATAGTTCAAATACTGCAGCAATCGGTTATCAAAACCAACTGGAAAAAATGGAAATTCGTTCTAAATTGGAAATAGGTCTAATTAGAAGTCATTATATTGGAAGAACTTTTATTCTTCCCGATCAACATAACAGAGAATTCGGCGTAAGAATTAAATTTAATACGGTAAAAGGAGTTCTTGAAAATAAAACCGTTGTTTTAATTGACGACTCAATTGTTCGAGGAACCACATCAAAACAATTAGTTAAATTGATTAAAGAGGCAAAACCTAAATCGGTTCATCTTCGAATTTCTTCACCGCCAATTTGTTATCCTTGTTATTATGGAATGGATTTTCCATCGAAAGAAGAATTAATTGCTAATAAATTTAATGGTAATATTGAATTGATGAAAGAATATTTGGGTGTTGACAGTTTGGAATATATGACTCAAGATGAATTGTTAAATTCGATGATAGATCATGCTCCAACAGATTTTTGTACAGCATGTTTTTCCGGTAAATATTCAACCGCAATCGACAATAATTTTTACAAAGAAGAAAATGATAATTAAATATAAATTATATAATGTAAAGAAGAATAATTTGTTGATATATAATTAGTTACAGCTATTTTATTAAGTATTATATACCATTAATAAATAAAATATATTTTTCAAATCTACAAAACTAATATTTTGTATTTCTTAACAAAAAGTTTTATTGAAAAATTAACCCGGAGGCCATTTCATTATTCTGCCGCCTAACAGATGTAAATGCAAATAATAAACTTCTTGACCGGCATTTGGTCCGCAATTAAAAATCAAACGAAAACCGTCCTGGGCAATACCTTCTGATTTAGCAATTTCATTTGCCGCATCGATCATTTTTCCTAAAAGTTCAGAGTGCTCCGAGCCTTTTAATTCTCTGACACTAGGTATCTCAATTTTAGGAATAATTAAAATATGTGTTGGAGCTTGAGGATTAATATCACGAAATGCCAAAATGCTGTCATTTTCATAAACTATATCAGCATGTATTTCACGATTAATAATTTTAGTAAATATTGTGTTTCCCATCATGCTTTTCCTTTTTCAATATCATATTTTTTCATTTTATTATAGAGATGGCTTCTCTGTATTTGGAGAACTTCTGCCGTTTTGCTTATATTCCAATTATTTGCATTTAATTGTTTTAATATAAATATTTTTTCCGCTTTTTCTTTAAACTCTTGAAATGAATTATTTATATTTAGAATATCATCCGATTTTGAAATTGTGGTTGGTAAAATCCCTTTAATATCATCTTCTTTAATAAATTCCTTTGGAACCATAATTACAATTCGCTCGATGATATTTTTTAATTCTCTTACATTTCCCCGCCAAGGTAAAGAAGTAAGTAAATCAATAGATTTTTTTGAGAATGATTTTAAAGAAAACTTGTTTTGTGTACATATTTTTTTCGTAAAAAAATCTATTAAAATAGGAATATCAGCTTTTCTTTCGCGGAGTGGAGGAATTTTAATTGGGATAACATTTAACCGGTGAAATAAATCTTCACGAAAATTTCCTTTTGCTATTTCTTTGGAAAGATCTTTATTTGTAGCAGCAATAATTCTAACATCAACGGAAATCTTTTTGTTGCCGCCCACACGCTCAATAATACCTTCTTCAATTGCTCTTAAAACTTTTGCTTGTGCTTGCAGACTCATATCTCCAATTTCATCTAAAAATAGAGTGCTTTTATGAGCTTGCTCAAATTTCCCGATTCTTTGATGAATTGCTCCCGTAAATGCTCCCTTTTCATGTCCGAATAACTCCGATTCGATTAATTCATTTGGCATAGCGGCACAATTAACCTCAATTAATTCGTTATTCGCCCGGCTGCTTTGATTATGGATAGCTTTTGCAATTAATTCTTTTCCCGTTCCGTTTTCACCGGTTATAAGTATGCGGGCATCGGTTTTTGCAACCCGTTTTACAGTATCTAAAATTTGTTTTATTTCCTGACTTTTACCTATTATTAATCCGCCTTCATTAAAATTATCTTTCAGATTTTTATTTTCTTTTATAAGCTTAGAATTGTTAACGGCATTTCGAATTGTAATTAAAAGTTTATCTCTGTCGATTGGTTTTTCTAAGAAGTCAAATGCTCCTAACTTAGTTGCTTTAATTGCATTTTCCAATGAGCTGTGTGCTGTTATTATTATTGTACTAATTTGAATATTATTATCTCGAATTTTCTTTAATACTTCGAAACCGTTTAATTTCGGCATTTGTATATCTAACAAAAGAGCATCAAAATCAAAGTAGCGTAATTTATTAAACCCTTCTTCCGAATCCGTAGAATATTCAACGTGATAGTTCTCATATTCTAAAATCATTTTTATGCTTTCGCAAATCTCTTTTTCATCATCGATAATTATTATAGATTTCATTTTTTTTAATATTTAAAATATAAAAGTGAATAAATTGCTAATGCTTTTGAAGGCATTAATTTCTTATTATTTCTTAACGATCTTCCGAAAATACCACCCAAATAATTTACTATTAAATCTTTCTTGTCAATATATCCCGAAATTTCGAATGAATCTTCAAATATCTCTACTAAAATACCCATAATTTTTGAAATATTGAAGAAGCGAATATTATACATTAAAAATGCGTTTCCAAAAAAATGTGAAAGTTTGTCTCTATCGCCGAATTTATTTCTTGGTGAATCAAAGAAGATTTTTGAAGGCAAATCTTTAAGTTTTTCCTTAAAAATTGAATACGGACCGACTGGAAGGGGAATGTTAATTCTAAATTTAACAATATGAAAAGTAAAAGGGAAATATTTTGTGGGGAGACATGCAAAAGTAAGAGCCAAAAGTGCCTCACTTATATTACCTTTTGTAATTCGAAGTGCTTTTGAATATAACGAATCAATCTGTGCATTGTTTTTGCTTTGAGTTTTTAGATTTTCAAATTTTTTTGAAACAATATAGTAGCTAATGGAATTTATGTTTTTATTTAAATAAGATGTTTGTCCATACAAAATTGAAAATGAATAAACGAAAAGAAAAAAAAATAATACGATTATTTTTGGCATAAGTTTCAAAACATTTTAATAATTATTATTGATAATTTAACCTTATCATAAAACATTATTTTACTTCGCAGCCGCAAATTAAACGGATTATTTACGATTATACAGTGCAAAATTTATGTTTGAATAACCCCAACATTGAACTTTGGAATTTCAGGGTTATTATTAGCAAATTCAATAGATTTTGAAATATATTCCCTGGTTTTTGCAGGATCAATTATTTCATCAACCCATAAACGGGCGGCGGCATAAAGAGCATTGCTTTTTGTTTCATAAGATTCTTGTATTTCATTTAATATTTTTTCTTTTTCAGTTTCGGAAATTTCTTTGCCCTGTTTTTGCAACTGTTTTATTTTAATATTTAACAAAACATTGCCTGCTTGATTTCCACCCATCACGGATATTTTTGAATTTGGGTATGTATAAATAAATCTCGGATCGTAAGCTTTGCCGCACATTGCATAGTTGCCTGCACCAAAACTATTCCCTACAATTATAGTTATTTTCGGTACTACGGAATTTGCAACAGCGCTAACCATTTTAGCACCGTCTTTAATAATTCCGCCATGTTCGGCTTTACTGCCAACCATAAAACCTGTTACATCTTGGAAAAATATAAGTGGAATTTTTTTCTGATTACAATTCATTATAAATCGTGCGGCTTTATCTGCGCTATCGGAATAAATAACACCGCCAATTTGCATTTCGCCTTGCTCTGTTTTTACGATGCTTCTTTGATTGGCAACAATACCAACCGACCAGCCGTCAATTCGTGCATAAGCAGTGATTATTGTTTTCCCAAATCCTGCTTTATATTCATCCAATTCCGAATTGTCAACAATTCTGGCAAGTAATTCATAAGTATCGTATTGTTGAATTGTATCTTTCGGTAAGATGCCGTAAATTTCATTTGAACTAAATAGGGGAGTACTCGGTTTTATTCTATTAAAATCGGCTTTTCGCGAATTACCCATTTTGCCAATTAAATTGCGGATAAGTTTGATGCATTCGTCATCATTTTTAGCAATATAATCGGTAACACCGGAAATATTTGATTGAACAATTGCACCTCCAAGATTTTCATTATCAATTTCTTCTCCAATTGCAGCTTTTACCAAATGGGCTCCTGCTAAAAATACCGAACCGCTTCCTTTTACAATTAACGCTTCATCACTCATAATAGGAAGATAAGCGCCACCGGCAACGCAGGGTCCCATTATAGCGGATATTTGTGGTATTCCCATTGAAGATATCCGTGCATTATTGCGGAAAATTCTTCCAAAATGTTCTTTGTCCGGGAAAATATCTTCTTGTAAAGGTAAAAATACACCTGCGCTATCAACCATATAAATAATGGGTAATCTGTTTTCCATAGCAATTTCTTGTGCACGCAAATTCTTTTTAACTGTTATTGGAAACCAAGCGCCGGCTTTAACGGTAGCGTCGTTAGCTACAATCAGGCAATTTTTCCCTTCAACTTTACCAATACCGAAAATTGTGCCTGAACTTGGTGCTCCGCCAAATTCTTCATACATTCCGTAGGCGGCAAATGTATTTAACTCAATAAATTCAGTTCCTTCATCAACAAGCTTCGAAACTCTTTCGCGGGCAGTTAGTTTGTTTTTTTTATGCAAACGTTCAATTGCTTTTTCGCCGCCGCCTATTTCGATTTTTTTTCTAATAGCATTAATTTTTCTTACTAAATTTTTATGGAAATCTTCTTGTTGTAAGAATAATTCGTTATCATTAAAAATATTACTTCCAATTTTTTTCATAAATCCTCTAATGGAATAAAGTTACAATATATTTTTCATAAATCAGTTTTGAAAGTGTTTGTTTAACATTATTAATAAATTCAGATAATGTAACTTTTAATCTTTCAGTAAATTTCTTGCAATAACCATTCTTTGAACTTCGGAAGTTCCTTCACCGATAGTTAGTAATTTAACATCACGATAAAATTTTTCAACCGGATAATCTTTTATAAAACCGTAACCCCCGAAAATTTGCACAGCTTCATTTGCGGCTTTCGTAGCAATTTCGCTTGAATAGAGTTTTGCCATTGCAGCAAAAAATGAAGAATTTTCACCTTTATCTTTCACTGCTGCGGCTCTGTAAGTCAAAAGTCTCGCAGCTTCTAATTCCGTTGCCATATCGGCTAATTTAAATTGTATAGCTTGAAATTCGGAAAGTGTTTTGTTGAACTGTTTCCTTTCTTTGGAATAATTTATAGAAGCGTTAAGGCATCCGGCAGCAAGTCCAATACTTAAAGCAGCAATGGAAATTCGTCCTCCTTCTAAAATTTTCATTGCCTGTATAAATCCTTCATCTTGATTACCTATTAAATTTTCAGCAGGTACTTTGCAATTATCAAATATCAACTGTGTGGTTTCGCAAGCGCGCATTCCCAATTTGTTTTCTTTTTTTCCAACTTCAAAGCCTTCGGTACCTTTTTCAATAACAAATGCTGAAATTCCCTTTTTTCCTTTATTTTTATCCGTAACAGCCATTACCACCGCAATTTCGCTCGACTTACCATGTGTAATAAAAGATTTCGTTCCATTAAGCACAAAAAAGTTTCCATCTCTAATTGCAGTAGTCTTCATTGCAGCAGCATCGGTACCCGAGCCGGGTTCTGTTAGTCCCCATGCTCCAATAGCTTTTCCCGAAGCAAGTTTGGTTAAATACTTGCTTTTTTGTCCGTCATTTCCGAACATATTAATATGATTTGTTGAAAGACCGTTATGAGCGGCAACAGAAAGCGCAATTGACGGGTCAATTTTTGCCAATTCTTCAATAACTATCACATATTCTACATAACCTAAAGCAGCACCCCCAAATTTTTCCGGCACTAAAATTCCAAGAAATCCCAATTCCCCTAATTTTTTCATAATTTCCATAGGGAACTTTTGAGTTTCGTCATATTCCATTACAATCGGTTTAATTTCATTGTTTGCAAAATCTCTAATAGTTTTTTGAATTGCTTTTTGATCTTCTGTTAAGTCGATAATAAATTGAGTTTTAATATCAAATTCAGTCATAAAATAGTTCCTTTACTTAAGATTTTTTTTAAAATGTTTAATTATTTTTTCAGCAACATCATAAGGCGAAGTTTTCCCTTCTACAACAGATTGAAGTGAACGTTCCAACAATTTTTTACGGGAATCATCCCATAAATCATTCGTCATTAGATTATCTATAATTTCTTTTATGCGTAATTCTGTTTTGAATAACCGGTGTGAAGTAAAAAGGTTATTATGAATTAAGTAATTACGATGATTTTCAATTTCATAAGCTATTTCATGAATTCCTCTGTTTTCGGAAGCAATGGACTGTAATATTTTAGGAAACCATGAATTTTCGTTATGCTCGCGTAACGATAGAATTGTCTGTAACGACATTAGTGCGCTATTGGCACCCGGTCTGTCGCTTTTATTCAACACAAAAAAATCTGCAATTTCCATTAGTCCGGCTTTCATTGCTTGAACGGAATCGCCCGATTCGGGAACAAGAACAACAATTGTTGTGTCGGTAGCATTTACAATATCTAATTCCGATTGACCGACACCGACAGTTTCAAAAATAATGTAATCGAAACCTGCGGCATCTAAAACATCGCCTGCATCAATTGCTCTTTCACTTAATCCGCCGAGACTACCGCGTGTTGCCATACTTCTTATAAAAACGCCTTCATCTCCGCTTACTTGATTCATTCTTATTCTGTCTCCGAGAAGAGCGCCTCCTGTAAAAGGACTTGTTGGGTCTACGGCAATAATACCAACGGTTTTGTCATGTTGACGGTATAATTTTGTTAATTGATTTGTTAAAGTTGATTTGCCTGCACCCGGAGGACCGGTAATTCCGATGCGATAAGCATTTCCGGTTTTATGATATATTTTGTTTAGTAATTCAATAGAATTGGAATTACCCGATTCTACAATTGTAATTGTCCGGGATATTGCCCGTTTTTTTCGTAAAAATAAGTCTTCAATTAAATCTTTTTTTATCATAAATCTTTTCTATTTGTATAAATTATTTTTAATAATGTAATTTTTAACTTTTTCGGGAACTAAAAAATCAATCGGCAAATTCTGTTTTATCCTTTCTCTAATTTCCGATGACGATATTTCTATTGTCGGTGTATCTACAAAATTTACTAATCCATAATATTTGTGAATTTTAGATACAATTCGTTCATGATTACGTTTCATCACAATTACTTTTGCTATTTGCAATATTTTATCCGGTTCATACCAATTATCAAATTCAATTAAATTATCGAAACCGATTATTAGTTCTAATTTATTATAGAACCGATTTAAATATTTTAATGTATTAAATGTATAAGAAATATTACCTTCTTTAATTTCAAAATCGGAAAATTCAAAGTGCGGTACCGGTTCTATAGCAAGTTTAATCATTTCTAATCTATGTTGTGAGTCGGCAGAATTTAAGTGTTGTTTATGCGGAGAAATATTACACGGGATAAAAAAAATTTTACTTAAATTGCGTAATTCATATACTGCCTGGGCGGTTATTAAATGACCGATATGAATTGGATCGAAAGTCCCTCCGAAAACTCCAACTGCTTTATTAATGTTCACTTTATAATTAACCTATTGAATTCTTAATAGATTGAAAATATCTTCACGTAATTTATCGATTTTAGAATTAAAATATTCTTCATTATTGTGAATTTTTAATTTTGTACTTCTTTTTAAAAATGCCAATTTAATTAAATTTTTTACATATTCCTTATCGGCAGTGTTATGAATACTTAATTTTTTTCTAAATCTTTTTGCAGTCATTATTTTATAAAAATCTTCTGAAATTATGTTATTGCCAATTTCATCAAGTAATTCGGTGCTTATTATTTCGGATTCTTGATTAAGAGAATAAACAAGCATTGATACGAATAGTATTATAAAAATAATTATTAATAACGATGAGAACATAAAAACAAAAGAAAATCTAAGTGAATAATTCCAAAGTGAATGAATAAATACCGCAATAAAAAGTCCTTCCAAAGTATAAATTTTCTTTTTGTTTGCATAAAATTTAGCAAATCCAAGGAAAGCGCCAAGTAAAGCTGTTGATATACAATGCATAACTGCCGAATAAAACGTTCGAACAAATACGATTGCCAACCACGATGAAAACGTGTGCCCAAAAGAAATGAAATAAAGAAAATTTTCGGTCATGCCGAATCCCAAGCCAACTGCACCTCCCAAAATCAAACCATCGGTTAAATTTGAAAAATCTTTCTTTTTAATAAAATAAAAGAGAATTGCGCCTTTCGATAATTCTTCTACAAATGGTGCTATTATCGTTGAATTAATCAACAGATTTAAATTGGAATTCGATGAAATATATTTGAATAAAAAAGATAAAAATTCGCTTGCAACTACCGCTATAATTACCGCGCCTGAGGCACCCCATAAAAAATATTTTATAATTTTTTTTATCTCTTCATATTCATATTTGTCTATATTCCACAACAAAAAAAGGTAAAACAAAATTGGTATAAAAGAAGCTGCAAGAGATGCTGATAAAGGCATATTGTTAACTCGGTTTATAATTATTCAATATAAGAACCCTTTGAAAAACCCAAAAATTATTCTACTCGGGCGAAGCAAAATAAATGGTTCAATTATAAGCTAAAAATAAAGGTGTTCACTAACAATTTCAAACAATAAATGGGTTTTGCGAAGCCTCCTATAATTTGTCTATCCAATCCGAAAAACTTTTATCTGTTAAGAACAATTTTACTAAAATATTTTGAAGATAGTTTGATGATTATGACAATAGAAATAATGTTGATAAACAGTGTTAATATTATTTCATAAAGTGGAAGTGAAATAACATTTAACCTTAAAATCATTATTGGAGTTGATGTGAACGGGAAATAATTTAAAAATAATGAGAGTCCGGAATTTGGATGGGGGATTACATATACCGATAGAATAAGGGGTAATATAAGCAAGAGACTGAGATAAGAACTAAATTGCTGAACTTCATGATCTGTTTTGGCTATTATTCCTATTGCGGTGTAAATTGTTATATAAAAAATAAAACCAATAAAGAAAAATAAAATTTGCAATCCCAAATTATTGAAAAAAGCCGGGTTAAAAACCTCATTTTTTGTAATTATTAATCCGAAGATTACCCAAATAAATAATTGAAAAATACCCAATAAACTTAAACCTAATATTTTCCCGCTCAACAGTTGTTCGCCTTTGCAGCTCGAAAATAAAATTTCAATTATTCCATTCGAACGTTCTTCTACCAAACTTCGTGCGAACATTCCGCCTGCCAACAGTATGGAAATAATTAAAATAATCATAACCGCATAAAATTTAATAAATATCATAATAAATGAGCCGTTTGTATTAGTCCCGGATGTAAATTCTATATCGGAAATTTTAATTTGTGGCGCTATATTATTTATAATGTTCGGCGTAATTCCAAATTTTTTCAAAGCCAATTGAAGTCTTGTTTTATTAAACGCATTTTGAAAATCATTAATGTTTTCGTGCCCTAAATTTCCGCCGTTTATAAGCTGAACAATTAGTTTGTGTTTTTTGTTTTTAATTAAAATGTAGCCTTCTAAGGTTTTGCTTTTTAATAAACTATCGGCAAATATTTCGTTTTTAAGAATACTTTTATTTCGCCTTGATAAATTCAAAAGTATATACTTTGGTTGGGAATCTTCCAACCGGAAAGATTTCATGTTATTTTCAAAACCATTTAGATATATTCCCGTTTCGTCTAAAATGCCGATTGCAAGTGGTGCTGCAGAATTTTGATTACCTAAAAAAGATGGGATTAGCCCAACTAATACTATTACTATCGGCATTAAAAATGTTGAAAAGAGAAAAGTTTTATTTTTCGCTTTTTCAATAAACTCCCACCATGCTATTATGAATATTTTGTTTTTCAAAACGGTTCAATTTTATTAATGGTATTTAAAAATATGTTTCTTAACGATTGTTCAACCGGTAGAAAACTTTCTATTTCCATATTGTTTGTTAAATCCCGGAGAATATTTGATGCTTTTAAATCATTTTTTAATGAGAATACCGCTTCATTATCGGTTATTGAAATAAGTTTAATCTTTTCAAATCCTAATAAATAATCTTTTCCTTTAGTGAATTTAATTCGATATTTCCCTTCCCCCGAATTTTGTTTGATGTTTTTAACATTACCGGCTTTTATCATTTTCCCATTATTTAGAAACAAAATTTCATCACAAAGATTTTCTGCAGCTTCCAATTGATGAGTTGATAATAAAATTAATTTTTTGGAATTAACATACTCTTTTAGAATTATTTCTATCAAATTTTGATTTCTCGGATCAAGACCGGAATACGGTTCATCCAATATGAGAATATCGGGATGATGTAAAATTGAAGCGGCAAATTGAATAAGCTGTTGGTTGCCTTTGGAAAGTTCGCCTACCCGCTTGTTTTTCGCAGATAAAAGTCTCAATTTTTTCAGCCAGTAATCTATGGAAATAACCGCTTCGGATTTGTTTAATCCTTTTAATTTAGCGAAATAAACAAGTACGTTTTTAACTTTGCTATTACTATATAATCCTCTTTTTTCCGGTAAATAGCCTGTTTTTGTCTTAATCTGTTCGTTGATTTCTTCTCTGTCGTAAAATACCTTACCTGAGTCAGAATTAAAAATATTTAATATGATTTTAATTGTTGTAGTTTTCCCCGCACCGTTTGGACCTAATAATCCGAATATTTTTCCTCTTTTAATTTGAAATGAAACATCATCCAATACTTTTGATTTATTAAATGACTTCGATATGTTTTGTACGGATAACATTTATAATAATTATCAATTTATGTTTAAAATAAAATTATCGAAAATAAACTATTGTAGTTTAATATTTTCAGATAAATGGATTTGTTTTATAAAAGCATATTTTAAAATATTTTGTTTTTATTCGGGGAAAAACGGCTTAATCTCTTTATAATCAACCTTTCCCGGATCAGCTCATAAATAATTTTTTTAATTTTTAATAATATACGAAAAATAATAAACTACATTACTCAATTTTGTAATAATATTTAGTTGCAGTTTTTTACAAAAGTCCATCAAAAATTTAACTTTAATCTATTAATGGTTTTTATCTTCATTCATAATTAATCATAAACAATCTTAAAAAATCAGCGTACTATTATTAATTTAAAGAAATAGCACGCAGATATATGATGATTCATTATGATAATCGCAGCTATTTTTTTTAAAACCTTTTATTTAAATTGCAGTTTTTTACAAAAGTCCATCAAAAATTTAACTTTAATCTATTAATGGTTTTTATCTTCATTCATAATTAATCATAAACAATCTTAAAAAATCAGCGTACTATTATTAATTTAAAGAAATAGCACGCAGATATATGATGATTCATTATGATAATCGCAGCTATTTTTTTTAAAACCTTTTATTTAAATTGCGGTCTCTTACAAAATTCCATCAAAAATTTAATTTTAACCTAAATTGAGCGATTTATTTATTTAACGAGTGAATATCTGATTAAGAAGATA
>CAZXJG010000091.1:0-12372 GCA_964640985.1 uncultured Melioribacteraceae bacterium
TTCTGCAAATTTAATAACCGAATTCATTATCGGAGAAAAGCGTGCAATTGCACCCGTTCTTAAATAATCGCCATAAGAAAAGCCGCCAGGTAAAATAATTACATCACTGTTTTTTATCGATTCTTCTTTATGCCATAAAAATTCCGTATCATAATTTAATATTTTTTTTAGTGAATAATATGCATCATAATCACAATTTGATCCGGGGAAAACAACTATACCGAACTTTGGCTTCATTTTAATTTTTCAATTTTGTATTCGAAATTTTCCATAATAGGGTTGGACAACAATTTAACACAATATTGCTTAACTTCATCTTCTGCAATCGAATAATCGTTTGTGTCGATATTAAATTCAATAAATTTATCAATTCTTGTATTTTGTACGTTATTCAATCCTAATAACTTTGCTCCTTGTTCTACAGCTTTTCCTTGCGGATCAAGAATTTCATGTTTCCTTTTTACAATAACTGTGGCTTTAAACAATGTTTTCCCTCATTAAGTTTCTTTGTTATTTTTATGAAAAATTAAATATAATATTTGTCGTATTAGTCCAATAAGTATAAACAACAAAATAAGATAAAAAAGCAACTTTATTTTTGTTAATATTACTAAAATTAATATTATTACCAAAACAATAAAAAATGAAAACTTTTGGATTTTCGATTTGTGTGTTATGCTGGATAACGAGCTGTAAGGAATATTACTAACCATCAATAAAGAAAGCAGAACAATTGTGGGAATAATAAACGGTATAAAATCGGAATCGAATTTACCTTGATTATAAAAAGCGAGTACCATACAAGAAATAACTATTGCCGACATTGGGATTGGCAGTCCTCTAAAGTCTATCTTAACAGTTAGATCTTCAATTTGAACATTAAACCTTGCTAAACGAAATGCACCGAAAATTAATAGCATTGCGCTTATTAACATTCCAATCCATCCTAAGTTAAATAGGTAAGTTTTGTAAATCAAAAATGCCGGGGCAACGCCAAACGTAACAATATCGGCTAAAGAATCCAATTCAACTCCAAATTGACTACTAGTGCCGACTAAACGGGCAACGATGCCGTCTGTTGCATCGAAAAATGCCCCTATAAAAATGAAAATTGCAGCTATGTGATAATCCTGATGAGCTGCAAAAATCATAGAGACAAAACCTGATAAAAGGTTACCCGCTGTAAAAGAATTTGGGATTATTGCCCTTGAAAGACTGAATTTTTTCATTGTTTATATCTATATATTATTGTTTTTCCTGCTTTAACTTTGTCGCCTTGTTGGGCTACGATTTCCCAATTTTCAGGCGCAATTACATCTACTCTACTGCCGAATTTTATCATACCAAAACGTTCACCGATATTCACATTATCACCTTCTTTAATTTCATAAATAATGCGGCGGGCAACAAAACCGGCAACTTGTGTAAATAATAATTTCCCGTATTTATTAAGGATTCCAATTTCCGTATGTTCATTTCTCGTATCTGCTTTATCGTGAAATGCTACAAGATGGTCGCCTTTAAAGTACTTTAAATATTTCACTACACCGTTTATCGGTATCCTGTTAACGTGAACATTAAGAGGAGACATAAAAATTGATACTTGATTAGCGTTAGAATTAATAAATTTATTTTCTTTAATTTTTTTTATTATAATAACCCGCCCATCAGCGGGGGATACAATAACATTATCTTCTTTGGGTATTTCACGATTCGGGTCTCTGAAGAAAAATAATGAAAACCCTAATAAAATAATCCCTCCAAATAAGGTGATATATTTTATAATTTCAATATTTATAAATACACTGATTATAAAAAGTATCAGACTTATAAGTGCAACAATTAATAAGGTTGTATATCCATATTTTGTAAACATATTATCTTTCGTATTTGTCGGATTAATTTTTAAATGATTATCGTTATTTAAAAATATTTTTATATTATTTTTTTTAGCTATCTAAATAAATAAATAAAAAAAATATAAACATAAATTTACTACTTTCCATATAAAATAACTGTTTGATTTTATCTTTGACATAAACGTAAGAGGTAGCTGAAAATAAAAAAGCCCCGCAAGGAGGCTTTTTGTCTTTTACCTTTTTTGATAAGGAGGTTGTTTAGGGGGTGCGGGTGTTGTTTTTAATTCTTTCATAACTAATTTAATAGCACTCTGGAGTTGTTGATCAATTCCCTTAGCCAATTTGGCAGGGCTATTAACCACTTTAATATTAGGGTCAATACCATGTCCTTCTTTAAACCATGTGCCGTTTTGATAGTACATTCTAAATGATGGAATAGTTACTATTCCGCCGTCAATAAGTTTAGGTGTGCCGGTATAACCAATTAATCCTCCCCAAGTACGAGTACCGATTAATTTACCTACCTTAAGTCTGCGGAAGAAATCGGGGAATGCATCACCGCCCGAACCGCTCCAACCGTTAATTAACATTACCTTGGGACCAAAATTCGCATCCGGGGGCCACTTCCAATTTTCACCGTCTCTTACGGCAAAATATGCTATCGGTTTTCTATTGAGCATTTCAATAAATCTATCGGGTATTTGTCCACCGCTGTTAAATCTTTCATCAATTATTAATCCCTTTTTGTTGATTTGAGCTAAGAATTGTCGAACCAATTCATCCTGTCCGTTAATCCCGGTATTAGGCACGTAAATATATCCTATCTTACCGTCAGTAGCTTTATCAACTATTTCCCTTTTTTGATTAATCCAAGATAAATTGCGTAAACGTGTTTCACTTCTTAAAGTTTTTACAATTACTTTCCAAGCGCCGTTATAATTTGGTTTATTATTTACGGTTAATTCAACTGTTTTATTTGCTAAACCTTGAAAAGCAGAATAGGGATCTTTTGTTGGGTCTAATTTTATTCCATTAACACTAAGAATATAATCACCGGCTTTTACTTTTATATTCGGGGCGTCAAACGGAGAGCGAACATTATCGTCCCATTTGGCAGCGCGAATTATTTTTTTAATTCGATATGCACCGTTGGATAGTTCCCAATTAACACCGAGTAAACCGACGTTTTTGTATTTACCTCTTTGGAGATCGCCGCCAAATCGATAAGTATGAGATGAGCTTAATTCACCGATAAATTGCCCGATAATATAATTTACATCCCATCTGGTAATTGCATAATTAAGTAATTTACCATAACGGTTTTTCATTTCATTCCAATTTACACCATGCATATTTGGGTCGTAAAAATAATCGCGATAAAATCTCCAAACATCACTAAATATTTGTTTCCATTCAGCTCTCGGATGAATTACCATTTGCAATTGGTTTGTCGGTAAAGGTTTTGTCATTTTTTGTTTCGGTGCAACATTAATAATAGCAAAATTATTTGATTTACCTACAAGCATTTTTTTGCCGTTTTCCGTAAGTTGATAAAAATCTGCATTATTAATTATTGTTTTTACTTTTCTGTCTTTTACATCGTAATATTTTACCGGTTTTTCATTAGAACCCGAACCGGAATTTGGATATTGGTGAAAGATTAATTTCCCTTTTACCGTACTTAAATCTCCATATCTTCCGGCTTTTATCGGTAGAAGCACCATTCTTGCTTGAAAATTATTTATATCAATTTTTAAGTTTTCGATTTTCTTTTTCTCTTTTTTCTTCTCATCTTTTTTAGAACTTTTTTCCTTTTCTGTTTTTTTCTCTTTCTTCTTTATTTTTACTTCATCGTTTCTAGGTGCAAGAATTGAAGGTATATTATTTCTTAAGGAAACAGCAGCTATTTTAGTAGCATTTGTATAAATAAAAGTATTCTGCATACTGCTGTATATCGGCTTAAAAGTTTGCTGAGTTAAAAAGTAAAGATATTTTCCCGCCGGGTCGAATACAGGATTGTCGTTGTTGTAGAAACCGGAAGTAACTTGATATTTTTTATGTTCCGGTAAATTGTAAAGAAATATTGCATCATGTCGATTATCAAGTCCACGAGAATAAGCAATCCAACGGCTGTCGGAAGACCAGCTTACAGAGAAATTTTCCAAATCGCCATTGTACATCCATAAACCTTTATCAACTAGAATTGTTCTGTTTTTATCGAGATCATAAATCCGGATTCTCATAGTGTTGTCTATAAATGCTAATTTTTTACTATCCGGCGACCAATACAAATTATATTTAAATCCTGTTTTAAAAGAAGTCAAACTTTTTTCACTATTCGGCTTTTGGATATTTTTAATTGTTAATTGATATTCACCGGTGCGATCGCTCCAATAAGCAATGTATTTTCCGTTTGGCGACCATGACGGGAATCTCTCGTAAACTCCCGGAGTTTTTGTCAAATTTACAATTATACCATGTTTAGCCGGAACGGAAAATAAATCTCCTCTTGCATCAAAAATAACCCTGTTGCCTTTTGGTGAAATAGTTGCATCGGTTATATATTTGCTTACCTTTTCGGTGTGGGGCATTAAAGTAATTTCATCCGTTACAACATTGATATTAACTTTATGGTACTTTTCGTTTTTTAGAGAAAGCAAATAAAGGTTTCCCCCGTTTTCAAAAACAATATTTTCAGGTCCAATAGAAGGGAAATGAACATCAAAATTTTTGAAAAAAGTTACTTGTCTCATTTTTTTTGTTTTTAAACTATAAGCCCAAATATTAAAGCGCTCGTGCGGGCCGTTATCGGAAAGAAAATATATGGTATTATTACCGTACCACATCGGCAGTTCATCGTTGGCTACGCTATTGGTAATATCTATAGATGTGCCGTTTTTAAAATTATAAAGCCAAATATCGGCAGCCATTCCTCCTCTATATCTTTTCCAAGTACGGAATAAACGTGTGCGGGGTGTAAATGCCAAAAAGTTTCCGTTTGGTGAAATTTCTCCAAATTCGCCGTAAGCAACGGGTAATTTCTGAGGCAAACCGCCTCTATCCGAGACTTCATAAATTTGGTCGAATCTTTGCCTTCCGCTTTGTCTTGATGAAACAAAAAGCAGAGATTTTCCGTCAGGTGTCCAGTCCAAAATTCTGTCTGTCATTGGGTGTGACGTAATTCTTGTAGGAAGACCACCTTTAATCGGCATAGTAAAAACATCTATGTTGCCGTCATAATCGCCGCTAAATGCAATTGTTTTTCCATCGGGCGAGAATTTTGGGAAAATTTCTCTTCCTTTTGGAGAACTTAATTTTACTGCAGTTCCGCCTTCTTTGGGAGCAACCCAAATATCTCCGCCATAAGAGAAAACAATTTTCGTTTTGGAAACATCGGGATATTGGAGCAATCGTGCACTAATTTGTCCAAATAAATTCGGCGAGTAAATCAAAAAAATAAGTGAAATTAATAATATGGTTTTTTTCATATTAGCTCCTTATAATTATGTGATAATTACGTTGTTATAGACGTTTTAAACTTTAATTTGTTTATGAATTCTTTGATATATTTTTTTACCTAAATTCAAAAAATACTGAAGGCTATCGCTAAAGGGGTGGAATAAAATAAGTTATCGAATTACAACTCTTAAATAACGGTTATCTATTCTTGTATTATATGCAAGTTATTCTATTCCACCCCTAAGCGATAATGGTTAATCATTCTCATTGTTTTTTAATCCGACCATCTTTTCACTAATTTCCCAAAGCTTTTTACGTATTTTTAAATTATATGATTGAATTGATGAAGCTTCTGCCTTTTTATGAATAAAATATTGCCCCGTTACATTTTTTACGTTCGGAGAACTTGCAAGATAAACAACGGTTTCAGCTCCATCTTCTAATGAAGAACCTGGTATGTTAAAACCTGCTCTAAGTAGTTTTGTGGAAATAACGCCGGGATGTAAGCAATTAACCGTTATATCGGTGTCTTTTAATCTTTCGGAAAGCTCATAAGTAAAAAGTATATTGGCTAATTTTGAAAGTGCATAAGCACTATACGGATCAAAATTTTGTTCGGCATTAAGATTATTAAAATCAATATTTCCACGTGAGTGAGCAATGGAGCTTATAGTAATTATTCTTCCATTTGGAGAAGCTTTTAATAAATCCACCAGTAAATTTGTAAGTAAAAAATGTGAAAGATGATTTACAGCAAAAGTCATTTCATACCCATCCTCGGTATATTGCAGCTGATTTGAATAAATACCCGCATTATTAATTAACACGTCTATTTTTTTAAAATCTTTTTTAAGTTTTAATACTAAATCACGTACATCCTTCAAAGATGAAAAATCGCTTACATAATATCTGCTTTTTCGATTTTCTGTTTTTTCCTCAATATCTTTGATTGTTGATAAACATCTGTATTCATTTCTGCCGTGGACTAAAATAGTAGCACCCATTTCAGCCAAATTAATTGCGGTTTGTTTTCCGATACCGTCGGTAGAACCGGTAATTAAAACTATTTTCCCTTTCATTTTAATTCTCTTTTATAATAGTGATAACTTAAATTTCATTTTTGTATCGAATATTGCTATTATGACTGTACAAAGAGAGAAATATTATAAATTTAAAATAAGTTATTTGTAATAAATAAGGAAGTCAAGTTATAATGCAAAGCAGATTGATTGTTTTTTCGGGAATTGTAAAATTAAGTTAAAGAATTATTAACGGCATTGTTGATTTTATCCCGTAAAATATCCGGTGTAAAAGGTTTAACAACATACCCCGTTACTCGAGCTCTAAGTGCATCGATAATATCGTTTTTAGCACCTTTTGTCGTAATCATAAGAATCGGTATTTCTTCCCATTTAGGAATACTTCTAATCTTTTTTGTTAATTCCAAACCGTTAATATTGGGCATATTCCAATCGGTTATAATAAAATTTATTTCCGAATCCTTATACAGCTTTTGGAGGGCATCCAAACCATCTACGGCATCTACAAATCTTAAATAACCTAATTTTTGAAGTGTATTGGAAACTATTCTTCTAATTGTAATTGAATCATCAACTATTAAAAATTTTAAATCCATATTTGTTTTTTCAAATTACACTGGTGATAAATTTTCATAATCATTATCGAATATCTTAAAAAGTTCTTTAGTGTTATCTGTTTAAAAAACTCTAAAAAGTGATTTTATTTTTTACGGGACTTCGCGAAACATATAAAATTAAGTTAATATTTTTAGTTTTGCCATTTCAATTGAAGGAGATTCCGGGAACCTTTTGTATTATAGATGAGCCGAATTTCAGAAGTAAATCGAATCGGTTTTATGAATGAATACGCATTCACAAAGTAAGAGTAAACTCATTTAAAATTTAATAATGATTTGTTGTCTCAGCTAATAACCGTAAAATTTATTCCCCGTAAAGTTCTCTTTCAACTAATTCGCAAATAATATGTGCCACTGTTATGTGTCCTTCTTGAATTCTCTGCGTGTTAAATGAAGGTATTATAATTGGGATGTCGACAAGAGTTTTAAGGTTACCGCCATCTCCTCCAAGAAATCCAATTACCAACATACGTTTTTTATGTGCGGTATTAACGGCGTTAATTACGTTTTTTGAATTCCCACTAGTAGAAATTGCAATCAAAACATCTCCTTGTTTTCCAAGTCCCTCAACATTACGTGCAAAAACATTTTCATAACCAATATCGTTTCCGCCGGCAGTTAAATTAGAAGAATCGGTTGTTAATGCTATGGCGGGAATAGCTGGACGGGTTAAATCGTGACTTAAACGGATCATAAACTCCGCAGCAATATGTTGGCTATCGGCAGCGCTGCCGCCATTACCGCAGAGTAATAATTTATTACCGTTTTTGAATGCCGTTACTAAAATATCTACAGAACGGATAATATCTAAAGTACATTCTTTCGTAATTTTAAGTTTAACTTCAGAACTTTCTTTTAACGATTTCTCTATAAAATTATTGTAGTCCATATTTTGCCTTTGATTAAAAAAATAATATTTACAAAAGTAAGTAACTCTCAGTGTAAATAAAATATCTAAGTTTATTCGTGTAGAAGATGTTCATTTTGATTATTTTTAAATAAAGAACTTTTCTTAATTATTAAAGAAAAGTTAAAGTTTTGTAAAAAATGGAAATTATTAAAATGATTGATAACAAAGAAATAGTTACAGCCGAACAAATACAACAAGAAGCCTTCGCTTATAGAAACAGCAGAATTTTACTTACGGCAGTAGAGTTGGATTTGTTTTCGGTTATTGAAGGACAATTAATTACTTCCGATGAGGTTGCACAGAAATTAGGTACAAATCCTAAAGCTACCAATAGATTAATGAACGCTTTATGTGCGATGGGATATTTAAGAAAAACAAAAGAAAAGTTTCATAATGCTCAACATTCATCGCAATTCCTTGTAAAAGGCGAAGAAGGATATCTTTCAAATTTAGAACATACTTCCGGTTTGTGGGAAACATGGAGTACTCTTACAGAGGCGGTAAAAGCCGGAACGTCGGTTAAAAGTTTACACGATGGATCTTCTGACGATAAATGGCGCAAGGCTTTCATCTCGGCGATGAACCATTTTGCTTTAAAAAATGCAGAAATACTTTCGTATATACTTGATTTTAGTAATGTTGAAAAATTTTTTGATGTCGGCGGCGGTTCGGGTGCTTACTCGATTGAATTTTGCAAAAAAAACATTAATATGACGGCAACAATTTTTGATGTGCCCGAAGTAATCAAATTAACTCGTCAATATGTTGAAAAGGCAGATCTGACCGATAGAATTTCATTTGTCGAAGGTGATTATTTGGTTGATGAATTCCCGGGTTCATTTGATATGATATTTATTTCATCGGTTATTCATATAAATTCGTTCGAAGAAAATAAAAAATTAGTTAAAAAATGTGCTGATATTCTGAATGCCGGAGGGCAACTTGTAATAAGAGATTTCGTTATGAAAGAAAACAGATACGAACCTTATCACGCAGCTATATTTGCTTTAAATATGCTCGTTAACACAAAAAACGGCGATACTTACACTGAATCTGAAATTAAAAGCTGGATGGCTGATGCGGGATTAAATGATATTGAACTTAAGGAAACCGGATTAGACAGTGCTCTTGTTATCGGCTGGAAACAATAATATTTCTTTTGTTTTTGTGTTATCGGATTACATGGAATAAATAAAAAATGAATTAAACTGATTAGTGTGCTTCCAACCAATTTTTCCCAAATCCTGTATCTACTGCAACCGATACATTTAACGGTAATGCAGTCTCCATCAAATTTTTAATAATTGGAGTAAGTTCTTCCTTTTCATCCTTATGCATATCAAAAATTAGTTCATCGTGTACTTGTAAAACCATTTCGGTTTTTGAATTCCGCCTTTTCAACTCGTTAAAAATTCTAATCATTGCAATTTTAATCATATCGGCAGCAGTACCTTGTATCGGCATATTAATTGCAACACGTTCTTCGAATTTTCGAACTACTCTATTATTGCTTCGAATATTTTTCAAAAAGCGCCGTCGCCCAAGCAGTGTTTCGGCATAACCTTTCTGTCGTGCTTTCTCAATTGAATTGTCGATATATTCTTTTACACGCTTAAATGTATTGAAATAATTATCGATAATCTCTTGAGCATGTCTTTGACTTATACCCAATCTTGTTTTCAAACCGAATGCTCCTATACCATAAAGAATACCGAAATTTACTTCCTTTGCTTTTCTTCTCATATCTTGCGTAACATCAGCCGGGTCAACTTCAAATACCAATGCGGCTGTACGCCGGTGTATATCTTCGCCTTTATTAAAAGCTTCGAGTAAATATTCGTCACCGCAAACACTTGCCAAAATCCGAAGTTCAATCTGACTGTAATCTGCACTAAGTAAAATATAGTTTTCATTTCGTGCAACAAAAGCTTTTCGAATTTCTTTACCCAATTCTGTTCTAATAGGTATGTTTTGCAAATTCGGTTCTAAGCTCGATAATCTACCTGTAGCGGTAACCGTTTGGTTAAATGTTGTATGGATTCTCCCTGAAACAGGGTCAATCATTTTTGGAAGTGCATCGGCATAAGTGGATTTAAGTTTGGCTGCTTGCCGATAATTTAAAATTATATCAATAATTTTATGTTTACCTTGTAATGATTCCAATGCTCTTGCATCTGTTGAATGACCTGTTTTGGTTTTTTTAGTAATCGGAAGTTTAAGTTTATTAAAAAGAATATCTTGCATCTGTTTTGTTGAATTTATATTAAACTCAGTGCCGGCTAAGTTAAAAATTTCACGAGTATAATTATCTTGTAAAATTTGTAAATCGGCACTTAATTTTTTTAAGCTGTTTGTATCTACTTTTATACCTGAACGTTCCATATTTTCTAAAACAGGTACTAACGGAAATTCAACTTCGTAAGCAAGTTTTGTAAGATTTTCTTTCTCAATTATTTTATTGAATACCTGATAAAGTCGGTAAGTTATATCGGAATCTTCCGCACCGTAATTTGTCAGTAAATTTAAATCGACATCAAAAATCTTACTTGGTGTTTTTTTTGTGCCGATAAGTTCTGTAAGATGGATTGTTTCGTAATTCAAATATTTTAAAGCTAAATCATCCATCCCGTGTTTCTGGATAGGGTCGATTAAATAACTTGCCAACATAGTATCGAAGTAAAAATTTTCTGTTTCAATGCCGAAGGTTCGCAGAACACCGATATCATATTTCCCGTTTTGACAGACTTTTTTTATCGATTTATTTTTAAATACCGGCTTGAAAATTCTTATAAATGTTGATAAAGGCAAACGGTCGGATAAGTTAGGCTGAAAAAGGTTGTCCGATTCCCATGAAGGATTTATAGCTATAAAATAAGCTTCACAAGGCTTCATACAAAATGATATGCCGGCTAAATTCAGATGCCTGACATTTAACCCGTCGGTTTCCGTATCAAACACAAAAAGCTCGCATTTTGAAAGTTTATCAGCTAACCGGATTGCTTTTTCTTCACTTGAAATTAAAATGTAATTTTTAGACGGATCAAAATGCTTTTTTTCTTCAGCAATTTGTTTTGATAAAACATTAATTGATCCGGTTTTATCGGGGAATAGTTTTGATAGTCTTGAGCCGAAGTTAGTAAATTCCAATTCTGAAAAGATTCTATTTAACTCATTAAAATTTGGTGTGGTAAAAGAAGTTTCTTCTATATTAAAATCAAACGGTGCATTCGTAATAATAGTTGCAAGTTTTTTTGAAAGGAAAGCATTTTCTTTATTTCGTTCCAATTTTTTTTTAACACCGGCTTTTGAAATGTTTTCGATATTATTATAAATATTTTCAATAGTTCCGAATTTTTGAATAAGAGGGATTGCGGTTTTTGGACCTATTCCTTCTACACCGGGGATATCATCGGTAGAATCACCTACCAAAGCTAAATAATCAATCATCCGAATAGGTTCGAAACCATATTTGTCTTTTACTTTTGCTCTATCAATCAGAATTATTTCATCGGTTGTTTTGCCCGGTTTTATCAATTTGATGTTATCTGTAATTAGTTGAATAAAATCTTTATCGGGAGTAACAGCTATTGCATCGAAATTATTTTCCTCAGCTTTTTTAACTGCCGAACCTATTAAATCATCGGCTTCGTAACCCGGCAAAATATATATCGGAATATTAAATGCTTTAATTATTTCTTTTAATCTTTCTATTTGGGGAATTAAGTCATCGGGAATAATTGCACGCGATGATTTATATTTTTCATAAATTTTATGGCGGAATGTTTTTTCTTTCGAATCAAAAGCAATTGCTAAATACTCGGGTTTAGTATCGTCAAGTATTTTGAAGAATTGATTAAGAAATCCGAAAACTGCAGATGTCGGTTCTCCTTTAGAATTTGATAAAGGGTGATTAATGAATGCAAAATATCCCTTATATGCCAATGCCATTGCATCAATTATAACAAAACGTTTTTTTTTATTAATCATATTTATTAAAAATTAGTGGAAAAAATTTTACTTTTTTATTAAAAAATAAATTTATTATTATACATTATAAAATAGTGCATCTATTCAACAAAATAAATTCAGGTAAAAAGATGAAATCCAAAGTTAATTTAACAATAGTTTTTTTATTAATAGCATTTACAATTATTTCCCCGCAAAATTTATCTAAAACCGTTTTTGTTGCAAATTGGAATGTTGAAAATCTTTTTGATACGAAAAACGACCCGAACAAAAATGATGAAGAATTTCTTCCGAACAGTTATCGTCATTGGACATTAAAAATAAGCGGTAAAATATTAGAGAATTTATCGTACACAACTTTTAAAAAAAATAAAGGCACCTTTTTATATCGAGGAATCTGGGATATGTTAGACCAAATTATAGTATCAAACAACATTGTAAAAAAATCCGAATTTAATTATGTATGCGGTTCCTTGAGAATAATTAAGCCGAGATTTCTTATTGAAAAAACAGGCAGATAT
>CAZXJG010000092.1:0-12275 GCA_964640985.1 uncultured Melioribacteraceae bacterium
GATTATTGCCCCGAAAAAAATTGCAGGTACCATTCGATAACCAATATTGTTAATATTTGGTTATCGAATGGTACCTGCAATTTTTTTCGGGGCAATAATCGGTAGTTTACCATTAAGAAATGAATTACTATTTGTGGTTTTTGCAGCATTGTCCAATTCGTTAGAAGCTTTAACAATAGCATATTTTCTGACAAAGTTTGCAAAATTCAAGGATACTTTTGAAGATATTAAGGATGTTATAAGCTTTGTTGTTTTATCTGTGATAGGAGCTCTTGTAGGTGCAATAGTTGGTACTTTGGGAAATATAGTTGTTTACAATACTTTTGCAACAGGCGACATTTTTATGAGTTGGTATTTAGGAGATTTATTGGGAATACTTATAGTTGCTCCGCCTTTAATTATACTTACAAATAATAGAAAATTCTTCGAAAAAAAAATAAAAATTGAAAAAGCAATTGTCTTTTCCATTTTTTTATTTCTTATGTTTTTTGTAGCCTTTCTTACCCCCAAGTTCCATGTTTTTCTTCATTTATTAGCTTGGACATTTTTATTCCCGCTATTTACATTTTGTTTATTTTGGTTTGGGAGCAAATTGACTTTCGTATATATCCTCATAGAATATATTGCCAGTTTAATTGGTATTACATATAATTTAGGAATATTTAGTCATTTCAATAAAGACCAGGATTATATTTTATTAGCATTTAATCTTTCACTCGTTGTTACATTTTTCATTGTTAATTTGATTTTCGAGAGTAGAAGAAAGACATTAAAAGCAATAAAAGAGAGCGAGAAAAAATATAAAAATCTTTTTGAAGAAAACCCTGATGCGATTATAATTCATTTTGACAGAGAAATAAAGTTTGTAAATAAAGAAGCGGTAAAATTGCTTGAAGCTGATAATATTGATGAATTGCTTGGAAAACCGATCTTAGAAATAGTCCATCCTGAATTTAAGAAAATTGTTAAAAAGCGTATAAATAACATATTAAAATCAAAAAGAAAAAATGAATTATTAGAAGAAAAATTTATTACAATTAAAAGTAATGTAATAGATGTTGAAGTTACTACTTTCCCAATTGAAATAGACAACGAAATTGGCGGACAGGTAATTTTTAGAAGCATTTTAAAGAGAAAGATAATAGAAAAAGAGTTAATCAAGTTATCACAAGGAATAAGGCAAAGTCCAACATTAGTCGTAATAACAGATACCGATGGAAATATTGAATATGCAAATCCGCGCTTTTCCGAAGTTACAGGATATTCAAATGAGGAAATAATAGGGGAAAACCCTCGCTTTCTTAAATCAGGTGAAACTCCTATGTCGCAGTATAAAGAAATGTGGGAAATAATTACAAACGGCGATACATGGAAAGGTGTATTTCATAATAAAAAGAAGAATGGAGAGTTATATTGGGATAGGTCTATAATTTTCGCCATTAAAGATAAGGATGGGAATATAATTAATTACATCGGAATTAAAGAAGATATAACTGAATTAAAAGAGAAAGAAAGAGAATTGGAAAACTACAGAAAACACTTGGAAAATCTTGTTGAAGAAAAAACTGCAGATTTAAAAAAAATCAATCAAAAACTAATTCAAGAAATTGAGCAAAAAGAAAAGGCTGAAAAAAAAGTAAAATTAGCATTAAAAAAAGAAAGGGAAATTAGCGAATTAAAAACACGGTTTATTTCTACCGTTTCTCACGAAATCAGAACTCCATTAACAGCTATTAGATCATCGGCGGAATTAGTAGTAAGATATTCGAATAAATGGGATACTAAAAAGCAGAACCATCAAATTGGAAAAATTATTAGATCCGTAGATTATTTAAATAATATGGTTGATGACGTACTTACAATGAGCCGGACGGAAACCGGGACAATTACTTTTAATCCCGAAGTTATATTTCTGAAAGATTTTTTCGATTCCATAGTTAGCAGAACTTTGCTTTATGATGAACAAAGACATAAAATAAAATTTAATTGTTTTTTTGAAAAAGAAAATGCGTATACAGATCCCAAATTATTGAGTTTGATTGTAAATAATTTATTGAGTAATGCAATTAAATATTCGAAAGATGATGTGGAAATCAAATTGGATGTTTCATATGAAGAAAACTTAATTATTAAAGTGGAAGATAATGGAATCGGCATACCGCAAAATGCAATAATGCATTTATTTGAAGCTTTCTTTAGAGCTGAAAATGCCGAAAACATTAAAGGGAACGGACTGGGACTTTCTATTGTAAAAAGTGCCGTTGATTTATTAAATGGAATAATTGAAGTTGAAAGCGAGGTGGATATTGGTACAAAATTTAAAGTTACTATACCGGTTTCTAATAAAGGTATTAAAGCTAAATGAAAAGTAAAATACTTTTAATTGAAGATGATCCGGATGTTTTGGAAAATATTAAATTACTTCTCGAGGAAGAAAATTACAATATTGTTACGACTACTAATGGAATTGACGGTGTAAAAGCAGCAAAAGAAGAATTGCCGGATTTAATTATTTGTGATATTACGATGCCTGAAATGAATGGATATCAAGTATTAAAAGTATTATCAATTGATCCGCAGACAAATTCAATTCCGTTTATTTTTTTAACTGCTAAAGTAGGTTTGCAAAATTTGAGAAAAGGAATGGAAATTGGTGCCGATGATTATTTGATGAAACCTTTTAAAATTAATGAATTGTTAAAAGCAATTCAAATAAGATTAAACAAAAATTATAAGATTAAAGGGAAAATTAAAGAAACTGTAAAAAGCCAAATTAATACGGAAAAAAAGCTTAATGAAAATGATCGGATATTTTTAAATATTTCAAATAAAACCCAATTTATAAAAATTAATCTTATTGTTTTTATATCGGCAACAAATCAATACACTAATTTATTCTTACAGAATCACGATAAATTACTTGTTAAAAAACCCCTTTCATACTGGGAAAAAATTCTCCCGGAAAATATTTTTCTCCGGATTCACCGTTCTACAATTATCAATCTCAATTTTGTTGCTAAAGTAGAAAAATGGTTCAATAATTCGTTTCAAGTTTATCTTAAAGATAATTACGGACAATTTACCATGAGTAGACGTTATGCGTCAAAATTACAAAATAAATTTTAGTACAATATTATTCAATTTTAAGCCTGTTACGGTCGCATCGTGACAATTAATGAAAAGATTCCCGAAATCTCGGCAATTTCGGGGATCTTATTTTAATTATTCTGAGAATTTTATATTTAAGATTTCGGGAATCTTGTTCCGAAAAATTAAAGTTAAAAAACACACTGTTATTGTGAGCGAAAGTAGAGTGTGAAGCAATCCTTTGAATCGCCGAATTTCTAATTTCCCATTTCTAATTGTTAATTGTGGCTTTCCGTTTAATGTTGTTTAGGGGGTGGAATAATAAGTTATACATTTATTAACTCACGTTACGCAAGTATGTTACTAAATTGCCCTGACATTTATGTCAGGGACCATATTAACCCTAACTGTATGGGCTTTAGCCCCATTCTATATCTATTAATGTGGCTAAAGCCAATAGATTTTTTCTTATTTATTCGTGAGTTATTAAATATTAAGTTATTCTATTCCACCTGCTTACAACCGGACTTAACCATTTACAACCTAATGATGCCGTTAACAACTTTTAAATTAAACATCATTATTTAATTTCGATAGTTTCACAGAAAAAAGGTGAATTATGGAAAAGATATTAATTGTTGAAGACGATAATATGGTAAGAGAAAATTTAGTGGAATTATTGCAACTCGAAGGATATAAAACTTATGCCGTTAATGATGGACTGCAAGCTTTAAAATTATTAAAAAAATTACAATCGATCGATTTAATCATTTCCGATATCATGATGCCGAACGTTGACGGCTACGAATTATATTATATTCTCCAACAAAAAGAGCAGGTTTTTAACATTCCATTTATTTTTCTTACGGCAAAAACCAGTAAAGAAGCTATGAGAACCGGTATGAATCTCGGCGTTGATGATTATATTGTAAAACCATTTTCAATCGACGATATTTTAAATTCTGTTAGAACGAGAATTCAAAAGAAAAAACTTTTTGATAAAGTATTAAATAATTTAAGAAATGATATTGCATTGTATGTACCTCACGAATTAAGAACACCTTTGGTAGCAATTTTAGGGTATACGGATTTATTGCTCGATGATTTTGATTCAATTTCAAAAGAGGAAATAAAAGAAACTCTAAATTCCATTAAACAAGCCGGTAAACGGCTTTATGGTAGAATAGAAAAATTTATGGATTATTCTGAATTGGTTGTTGAAGATTCTCTTTTAGAAAAAGAAAATTATCAAAATAATTTTACCGTGATTAATGAAGAAGATTTAAATAATTGGATAAAAGAAAACATCGATTGTTCCGATAGATTGAAAAATATTAAAATTAATGTTGAAGAAAAAAAAGTTACAATTAAAAAGGAACATCTTAAAAAGATATTATTTGAATTAGTAAGTAATGCGTGCAAATTTTCTTCTCCAAATTCAACAATAATCATTTCCGGACAGGTATACAACAGCACTTATAATTTCAGTATTTCCGACGAAGGAAGGGGCATGAATGAACAAGAAATAAATTCAATAGGACCATTTAAACAGTTTAAGAGAAATTATTTTCAGCAGCAAGGCAATGGATTAGGATTATTTATAGTACAGCGTATTATTAAACAATATAAATATAACATGGAAATTGAAAGCAAACTAAATAAAGGAACCAACATAAAAATTAGTATTCCTGTATGTCATAAAATTAGTTTGAATTAAATAAAAATAAATAAAGGAATAGTAAACAATGCAGACATTTAAAAATTTATCACTTAAATGGAAAATAATTAGTTTATCTTCGATGTTAATTTTATTGACAATCGTTATAGCCGTTTTCCAAAAATATGTAAATTCTGATACCACCTCAGTAGAGCAAGCATATCAACTAAAAATTGATATGGTTTCCGCAATCAATTACGGCAATAGTTTTCTTGCAACAAAAAATCCGGTATGGGTTGATAGTGCTAAAAAGAATCTAACGGACTACCGTGAAATTATTGCAAATATTTCAGGCAGTCATCAAAAAACGCTTTCCGATTATGCCGATGTTTTTGAAAAACATTTTTCTTCGGCGGTAAAACAAACTAAAAAAATGGGATTAAACAAAAATTCGGGGGATATAGGGCGATTAAATAAAGCCGCTGATAATATTGAATCTATCCTTATGAAAACAAAAAAATTAAATTTATTGGTGGAGATGCTGAACACGCGAAAAAGTGAAAAGAACTTTATGTTGACGAGTGAAAATAGAGACTCAAACATGTATAAAAATGATATATATAGTCTAATTAATCATATTCGCTCTTCCAATTTATCTGCCCAGCAGAAAGCCAAAGTTATTAGTTCAATAAATTTGTACTCGGAAAATTTTAATGATTACGTGAAGGTAAAAAATATTCAAATGGCGGACACTGCAAAATTAAAAGAAACGGAAAAATCCATTGAAGCCGATGTTAATAAATATATTGCAGAAGAATTGTCATTAGCATCGTTTTGGAAAGGTACATCAAATATTGTTCTTATCTTTGGAATATTATTCGGCATATTTCTTTCTCTATATCTTGCAAAAATAATTTCAACTCCAATTAAAAAGTTAACGGAAGCAATAAATAATTATATAAAAGGAGATGAGGAAATTAACATAGAAGCCGATTCAAAGGATGAAGCAGGTATACTAATCAATAATTTCAATAGAATGATAAAGAAAATTAAAAACGCAGAAGCAGAATTGTTATCTGAAAAAGCATCGGTAGAAAAGAAGGTGGAAGAAGCCGTTGAAGAAGCGGAAAAAGGAAGAGAATATTTAGAAAAGAATGTAAATAAGCTGCTTTCTGAAATGAATAAATTTGCAAAAGGGGATTTGACTGTTAAAGTTAAAAAAGAAAAGGATGATACTATAGGTAAACTATTTGACGGGTTTAACGATGTAGCAAAGAATATGAGAAATTTAATCAATCATGTAATTGAGGCGGTTCAAGCAACAGCGAGTGCTTCGGCAGAAATATCATCATCTGCAGAACAAATGGCAGCGGGAGCACAAGAGCAAAGTGCACAAACAACAGAAGTAGCCGGAGCAGTTGAACAAATGACTGCAACAATTGTAGAAACCACCAAAAATGCCGGAATAGGAGCAGAATTAACAAAAGAATCGAGTGATTTAGCGCTTGAAGGTGGGGGAAAAGTAAGTGCTGCAACAGAAGGGATGAAGAAAATAGCATCAGTAGTAAAAATTACATCTGATTCCGTAAATGATTTAAGCACCAGCACCAATAAAATTAGTAACATAATTCAGGTTATTGATGAAATAGCAGATCAAACTAATTTGTTGGCTTTAAATGCGGCTATAGAAGCAGCACGTGCAGGCGAAGAAGGAAGAGGTTTTGCCGTAGTTGCCGATGAAGTTAGGAAACTTGCGGAAAGAACA
Source organism: uncultured Melioribacteraceae bacterium (assembly GCA_964640985.1). Taxonomy (GTDB): domain Bacteria; phylum Bacteroidota; class Ignavibacteria; order Ignavibacteriales; family Melioribacteraceae; genus CAZXJG01. The sequence continues at coordinate 6,510 of CAZXJG010000092.1, forward strand.
TCAAAAGCAACAAAAGAAATTACCGGTATGATAAAACAAATTCAACAAAATATGTCGGGTGTAATTAAACAAACCGATCAGGCTATGAAAGAAACCGAGAAAGGAATAAATTTAGCTAACCAAGCTGCAGAAGAATTAGAAAAAATAATTGAAACATCGAAGAAGGTATCCGATACGGTAGATCAAGTTGCTTCTGCAAGTGAAGAACAATCGGCTACTGCAGAACAGATTAGTAAAAACATTGAACAAATTAGTAATGTAACAAATGAATCGGCATCGGGTGTACAACAAATAGCAAAAGCAGCCGAAGATTTAAACAGATTAACTGAGAATCTGCAGCAAATAATAGAAAAATTTAAAGTAAATCGAGCTTCAAATGAGAATGATTATAATGACTTTTCATCAAATTTAATGGTAAACAGTAATGGAGAAGTTATATAATAAATGCTAATATTCCGACTGTTTATAAATAATGTAAAATACGGTATAAAACGAAAATACGTTTTACCAGTGAAGATAAAAAATGAAAGAGTGGAATGTTTCCGATTTATTTAAAATATTTACACTGCCGCCACCTACCACTCGGTGGCGGATATGAAATTAGAGAACATCACCCCTTTTTAATAAAAAAAACATTTATACCTGAATTTCATATTAACAGCAGAAAAGTAAGGAGTGCAGGGTCTAATTTTTTGTAAGACATATTAATGCCAAAGGTATTTCTACAAAATAATCTGTCCTACGATAATTTATACAAATTTAACCGGGGAAACATTTTTTATTATATCCGGAATGCATTTTTTAATCTTTACTCTGAATTGCTGAGAAAAGTCTGAAAAAGTCCCTAAAAATTGATAGTTTAATATTTATAAAAAAATATTGAAACTATATAACAAATTTCTCTTCAGCTTATCGAAATTGAGTGGAATGAACCAATATATAAAAATGAACTCTCTTCTTATCATATCTTATTATTTAATGCATCTATGTAATTACAAATCATCTTCCAAAAGCTTAAGTAAGCAAAACGAAGATTTCAAAAAATCAATTAATATCAAAGGAGGAAAACATGAAACGATATAATTGGATTATTGTTTTTGTCGGGATTATGCTGATGTTCAACCTAAATAATTTTAAAGCTCAAACTACAAACAATAGCGGCATTACTCCTCAAATGATTCAGAAATTTCGTAATTCATTTAAATTGAATGCTCATAATCGTGCACTTATAAATGCAGTTACGAACAATAGTGTTAAAAAATTAGTTGTAAATCGTAAAATGATAGCCGGTTACGATAATCATTTTTCAAAACGTATTAAAATCGGTTCAATAACCAATCAAGAAAAAAGTGGACGTTGCTGGCTTTTTGCAGGACTAAATATTATGCGTCCCATCGTAAGAAAAAAGCTCGGATTAAAGAATTTCGAATTTTCGGAAAGTTATTCTTCTTTCTGGGATAAATTGGAGAAGGCAAATTTTTTCCTTGAATCAATTATTAAAACAAGAAAGCTCGGCATTCGCAATAGGAAAGTGGAATTTATATTAAAAAATCCTTTTTCCGACGGTGGACAGTGGAGCTATGTTGTTGATTTAATTCAAAAATATGGAGTAGTGCCCAAAAACATAATGCCGGAAACTCAGCAAAGCAGCAAGACTGGAGTAATGAATATGTTAATTAGTAGAAAATTACGCCAGGATGCGGTAATACTTCGCAGAATGAGCAAAGAAGGGAAAAGTTTAACTCAGCTTCGTAATCGTAAAACCGAAATGCTTGAAAAAATTTATCATATATTAGTAATAAATTTCGGTGTGCCTCCGGTTAAATTCCAATGGCGTTACAAAAATAAAAAAGGCAAATTGAGCCAATATGTAAATTATACTCCTGTAGAATTCTTTCACAAAGTTGTTGGGGTTAATCTAAATAATTATGTTTCGCTTTTTAATGTTCCCACTAAACCATATAACAAACTTTATCAGGTTCAATTAGACAGGGATATGGCAAATAGCTCAAATCTGACTTTTATAAATATTAATATTGATAGTGTTAGAGCATATACACTACGTTCGGTTTTGGCAAATGAACCGGTTTGGTTTGGATGTGATGTCGGCAAGGAACTGTATATGAGCAAAGGTATTTTGGCTCCGACTATTTATGATTACAGCGATCTTTACGGTATGAATTTTAATTTGACTAAAAAAGAACAGATTTTATATCACGATAGTGTGCCTACACACGCAATGGTTTTTACCGGTGTAGACGTGATTAAAGGAAAACCGGTAAAATGGCTTGTGGAAAATAGTTGGGGACCAAAAGCTGGTAATAAAGGATATTTGACTATGTTTAATAAATGGTTCAATCATTATGTTTATAACGTAATCATTAATAAAAAATATTTGCCGAAATCAGTACTTGGTTTATTAAAAACTACGCCGATTGTACTTCCGCCTTGGGACCCGATGTACTCAATTTTGTAATTGCGTTATACTGCCGCCACCGACCACTCGGTGGCGGATATAAAATTAAACTATTTCAAGCATTCTCTCTATAGGCAGTTTTGCTTTACCGGCTATTTTTTCAGGTACTTTAATTTCGGTAGTTTCATTTTTCAATGAATTCAAAAGTTTTTCAAGTGTTGTCATTTTCATATATTCACATATGGAATTTTCGCTTGCGGGTCGAAAAGTTTTATCAGGACAGGCTTTTTTCATACGATGAATTATTCCGATCTCGGTAGCAATTACAAATTCTGTTGAAGGGGATTCGTTGACGTAATTAATCATTCCTTCAGTAGAAAAAATATGAATGTTAGACTCGCAATTGTTTAAGGATTTCAGCATACAACTTGTAGAACATCCGCATTCGGGATGTACTAGAAATTCCGCATTCGGATAAATTGTTCTACTATGTTCAAAATCTATTTCACCGATTTTTTCATGAACATGACATGCTCCTTGCCATATTTCCATATCTCTTCCGGTAATTGTTTTTACATAGCTTCCTAAGAATTTATCTGGCAAAAACAATATTTTTTTCTCTTTCGGGATAGCATTAATAACATTAACGGCATTCGAAGAAGTACAGCAATAATCGGATTCGGCTTTTATTTCGGCGGTTGTATTCACATAGGAAACAACAACTGAATCGGGATACTCCGATTTCCAAAGCCGTAATTGTTCTACTGTAATTGAAGAAGCAAGGGAACAGCCTGCTTCAATATCCGGAATTAAAACTTTTTTATTAGGAGAAATTATGGATGCAGTTTCAGCCATAAAATTAACACCGCAAAATACAATAATATCGGAATTTGTTTTTGCCGCTTGTCGAGATAAACCGAGTGAATCACCTACAAAATCCGCAATATCCTGTACTTCGGGTAATTGATAATTGTGTGCTAATATCACAGCATTTTTTTGTTTTCTTAACTCTGAAATTTTATTAATTATTTTATCATTATTATTCATTTTATTACCTGTAAATTTTATTTAGGGGGTGGAATAGAATAACTTAATATTTAATAAATAACCTATTATTCCACCCCCTTAATGTATTGACTAATATCAAGAGCAGTAACCGAATGAGTAATGGATCCAATTGAGATAAAATCGACACCGAGTGCCGCGATACTATGAACACGTTCAATTGTAATATTGCCCGATGCTTCAATTTTTGCTCTACTTCCAATTAATTTAACTGCTTTTTTAATTAAATGATTATTCATATTATCCAGCATAATAATATCTACATTTAAATTTGCGGCTTCTTCAACTTGCTGAAGTGTTGTAGTTTCAACTTCAATTTTTAACTTGCTGCCAATTTTACTTCTGATTTGATTAACGGCATTAGTAATACCGCCGGCAACAGAAATATGATTATCTTTAATCAGCACAAGATCATACAAACCGGTGCGATGATTTGTGCCACCTCCTGTTTTAACGGCATACTTATCGAGTAATCTGAAACCGGGTAAAGTTTTTCTCGTATCAAGAATTTCAGTTTTGTATTCTTTTATCGCTTCAACATATTTATATGTCTCCGTCGCAATACCCGACATTCTCTGCAGAAAATTTAAAGCGGTTCTTTCACCCGTTAACAATGCACGATAATTACCTTTGAATTCTACAATAATTTCTCCGGATTTTATATAATCGCCGTCATTTAGTTTAGGATGCCAAATCAATGCCGGGTCCAATTTTTTAAAAACCAATTGCGCCACGTTTAATCCGGAAATTATCCCATCTGCTTTGGCAGTTAAGTATGCATCACGCTCTTCATTTTTATCAATTAACGAATCCGTAGTTACGTCGCCGGAGCCTATATCCTCATTTAATGCAAGTTCAATTAATATTTCAGCTTGCTTTAAATAATTATTTTCACTGTTCATCTTTTTAATTAACATCTCCGTAAAAAACAGGCATTCCCTTTTGTTGATAAGAGTATTTTATAAACTCGTCATTTGCTTTTGGGTAATCGCTTCGATAATGTGCCCCTCTGCTTTCTTTTCTTGCAAGTGCGCCATTTATAATCAACAGTCCCGTACTTATAATATTTAATAATCTCGATTGATAATACTCTTCTTTATTTAAATTATTTTCTTCCAAAATTTGATTTAGTGTTTTCTCAGCTCTTTCCAAAGTTTCTTGACTGCGTATAATCCCGACATTGTTTGTCATTAATTCGGAAATATTATTTTTAATTGCCAGGAATTGTTTTTCCCAATTTTGATCGATAAAGAAATTTATTTTTTCAGTAATCCGAATATTTTTTTCACCCAAATATTTAACTGCCGAATCAACCGTACGTTTGCCGAAAACAAGACATTCCAATAAAGAATTACTGGCAAGTCGGTTTGCTCCGTGTATTCCGGTATATGCAACTTCCCCGCAGGCATACAATCTATCGATATTGGTTTCACCATATAAAGTTGTTTTGATTCCGCCTATCATATAATGTGCTGCAGGAGCAACCGGCACCAAATCTTTTGAAATATCAATACCAAAAGCCAATGCTCTTTGATAAATATTACTAAATCTATTTTTTATCTTTTTACTGTCAAGATGTCTAAGATCCAAATAAACATACGGTACTTTTGTTTGTTTTATTTTCTCATAAATTGAACGGGCAACAACATCGCGAGGGGCAAGTTCGGCTAATTCATGTTTCCCCAATAAGAATCTTTCACCTTTTTTGTCTAGAAGATAGGCACCTTCTCCGCGAATTGCTTCACTAACTAAAAATGTTTCTCCATTAGGATTATAAAATGCAGTAGGATGAAATTGGATAAATTCCATATTAGCAATAATTGCTCCTGCTTCATAAGAAATCGCAATACCGTCACCGGTTGATGTAGGGGGATTCGTAGTACGATGAAATATACCGGTTGCACCACCTGCTGCAATAATAGTAGATTTTGCTACAAGCGAAAAGTTAAAATTATTTTTCCAATCAAATACGTAAATACCTCTACAAGCGGAATCTTGAATAATTAATTTATGAACAATATTATTTTCGAATATTTTAATGTTGTCGATTTTTTTTACTATTTCAATCATAAAATTCAACAAAACAGTTCCCGTTGCATCGCCGCCGGCATGCAGAATGCGTCGTCTGTTATGTCCGCCTTCTCTTCCTAAAGTAATTACTCCGTTTTCACGATCGAAAGGTGCCCCCAAATTAATAAGATCGTTAATTCTATCAATGCCTTCGTTGACCAATACTTTTACGGCATCAATATTACATAAATTTCTACCGGCTTCCATTGTATCTT
>CAZXJG010000093.1:0-12265 GCA_964640985.1 uncultured Melioribacteraceae bacterium
TGATAACCGTATCGGGAAACTATATTAGAATTGTCCCGACAGATATTTGGAAACTATTTGTTTAATTTCAAATACCTGACAAATAATGTTTCTCAATAAAGTGCCGAATATGTTGTATCTGTCGGGATAATCGAACTATATTAGAATTTGTGTTCTCGAACATAATTAGAACGAGCCTGTCCCGATACGATGAACAAAATATTTCAATTATTCCACTGATAAAAAATATATTGAACGGTTAATAAAAAAACTGATAACCGTATCGGGAAACTATATTAGAATTGTCCCGACAGATATTTGGAAACTGTTTGTTTAATTTCAAATATCTTACAAATAATATTTCCCAATAAGATGTTGAATATGCTGTATCTATCGGGATAATCGAACTATTATAGAATTGAAATATTCATTGCTTGCATTTACTTTCAATTCAACACTAAAACCCTTATTGGGTATAGCCTTTGTTAGCGTTTCGTGCGTTATTTATTCATACATTTGCATATTCCTTAAATTCTTTAATAGCTTCTCTAAAAGACAACAGCCCAAAGTATCTTTTAAATAAAACTATATGTCTTAATCCAGAATAGAATTTACCATATCCAGTATGAATTCGATTGTTTACATCTGTTTCGCCAATCCAATGACTTTCAGCTTTCAACAACGAATTCTTGATCTCTTTCTTTGATTCATTTAATAAACCACGATATAAGTATACATTACCTAGATGTATCTGCTTGAAAGTCAAACTACACGAATCTTCAATCTTATTAAATTTTGAAAGAATACCTATTAACTCTAAAGATCCTTTTTTTAACCTATTACTTAAAATTCTCGCTTCTATAAATCTCATCCAATAATATTCTGTATATGTTAAATTTGGAAACGCTTCAAACAATTCAACATATTTTTGATCAATCCAACGGTATATCCATTTAATTATGAATTTAGCTTTAGGTCCTAAAAAAAGTAATAAGTTGGACCATGTATGAAATAAGTCTAATTTATAATAGTTTGTTCTTTCTTTGATTAAGCTACTTTTTTTAAATGATCATTAATCTTATTGTATTCATTTTCTAGCGTAACAGCTTGTTTCATGAATCTCTTACCTTTATAGTAGTTTTTAAAAAATAGGAAAAATCCTTTGGGCGAAATTTGGGGTCTTTTACAAAGACAATAATAGTTGTATCCAGTCCACATATATCTATCAGAAAGTTTTTGATAATTTATTTCATTACTACTTTCTTCCAACTTAATAGTGCGTTTTCTTAATTCTAGCGATTTATCATATTTGCTTTCCATATGAAAGGAACCTGCAAGAGCCCAATAACATTCAATTAATAAGTTTTTGTCTTGATTATCTCTGGCAATCTGTTCAAGTTTTGATATTATTTTTCTATGAAAAAAACGTTCTGTTTGAGTTCCAATAAGATAACAGAATGCAAGCAACAATTTATTTTGATCTCTCTTCAAAATTGAAAGATATTCATCAATTCTTTTACTTGCCCAATCATCCCACTTGTTATTTTGAGGATTTGAGTCTGTTGAAAGATTTAGTTCATTAAGTAAATCTTCTAATAATGTACTTATGTTCCCAATAAGAATGGAATGGTTTTTATTTTTTCTTCTCAAAAACCATTTAAGAATTTTATCTATTTGCTTCAAAGATTTTTCTTCTTCATTTGATACATTATTGTCGTTCTCATATTGAATCCAGATTAATCGTAATTCTGGATGATCATATAAATAATCTTGAATTATTGGAAATATATCCCAATCGTTATCACTATATCCTGCCACAAGTAAAACTTTTGATTGGGAAAGTGTCTCTTTTATTATTTTTACATTCTCATCCTTTCGATATCGCCTGCTTGATCAATTGTAAGCTGTACATATTTAAGGTCTTCATACTTTTCATTAATGTTAAAAGAACCATGTGGTTTGATAATAGTTAAACCTTTATTACTATTTTCATTGAATATCGGTTCAGAACTGTATAACGGACATATAGTTTGGTAATTTTGACAAGCTTTTTCTATCAGAATATCAAAGTTTAACGTGATGCAATATTGTAAGTAATTATTTTTTGATAAAAGAGCAATACATTCATGGTTGAAATTTGGATTTTTTCCGTTAAGAGCTTTTATACCTTCAAGTCCTTCCAATCCATAAGCTTTGTGTAAAACATCAAACAAGCGTTCCATTCGTGTTTTGACCAATAATCTAGCGATTTTATTTAATTCATTCTTATGACTTAACCATACATCTTCTTCTATTATTTCTTTAAATGAGTCCCATAAAATCCTTTTTATTTTTTTATTAACATTGTCAGCAGATGGGACACATGATGGAGGGCTAATAGAAATACCAGCTCCAAAAAATGGAACTAGTTTAATTTCTCTCAATGAATCAATAATAGCTTTCTTACAATTTGTATAAATTGTATCTCCGGAACGAATAAAACCAATCTGTTCATTTTTTTAAATCTTGTATTATTTTATCCATTTCAATCAATTCGATGAGTCAATTTGCATGAACGCTAACGATTTGGCTATGCGTAGTTTGGGATTTTGAAACGATTAATTTTCATTTTACTACTAATTTTATTTAATGCTATAAACTTCAATATCAGTACATTGCCCAAATTACGTATAGCCTTTGTTGTGGGTATGTGCTTTCTTCTTTCCATCTTTCTTTCATTTTGGCTATAATTGTTCCTATTCCTTAAACTATCTCTTTATGCTCCGCTATTTCCAACTATATTATCTTTATTAATAAATACTTTATTATCTACTTGGACACTATGTCCATGCTTATGTCCAAGTCAATCATTATTAGCATCATTATTATCTCTCACTTGGACACTATGTTCATGTTTATGTCTATGTTAATCAGAACCTATTGCAACATATCTATAATTAGGTGATGTTTTAGCAGCACCATTATCTCCAATAAGACCTAGTTTAATCATTTTAGCAAGATGTCTTTGAGCCTTTTTATAACCATAATCAAAATGAGTTGCATATCCTCTGGTACTTGCTTCTCCTTCCAACTTAATCCACTCATATCCTTTTATTTCTTCATCATTTAATTCTTCAATACCTACAGTATCTGAAATCTCTCTAACTACCTCAATAGTTCTTGGAAAAGTAACTACAACATTACTTCCATCATAATCAATGATTGGCAATGGAAGTTTATATTTCTCACTAAGAGATTTAAATGTATCCATTCCAAGAGCAGATTCTTCCATGTATTCCATTTCATTAAAAATAAATGTCAGTTTTTTATTACGACTATAAGATGTTGCAGTAAAATTCTTTATGGCTTCTATTGTAATCGGAAGAACCGGTTTTCCAGGACTTTTTACTATAATTCTGTCAGGATAAACATCCAATTGGATTTTTGCTCCGTCTTTTGTGTAGTCACGGTGAACAATGGCATTAATAATTGCCTCTCTAATTACGGGTATTGGAAATATTGGAACTTGTTTTGCCTTAAAATTAGAACGGTCTATACTGGCAGGCAATACTTTTTTTAACCAATTATCAACTTTGTCAGGCACTAAGACTAAAGCATCTTTAAAAGTTTCTGTTCCAGTTTCTCCATCACCATAATGTACTTTTGCTTTTATTGCTGCTTGTGGAAACTTATTTCTTGGGTTGTTGCCAAATAACAAGACTGCGTTGCCAGTAGGTAAATATGCATTTAAGCCTTTATCAAATTCCAACAACTCCATTTCCTTTAACTCTTGTAGAAATTCCTCTGATTTCGGTTTATAGTTTCTTTTTGATTCAGTTATAAATTTCTGAAGTGCAATAGTTGAAAGACTATTTATATTGGTTTCAGTAGCATATTTATCTAGATAATCTTGCGGTTTATCTTTCTTAGTTTTTGCTTCATTATTCTTAATGTTTGCCCATTTCATAAATTCTTTGTTTGCATCTTCAATTTCTTTATGAAATTCAGGAGCAAATTGATTAATTTTTATGCCATGTTCTTCCATGTGATTAATCCCACCATGGTCAACGGTAGGGTTTTTATCTTCAATACCAAACCATATTTCTGAAATGCGTGCATTTACAATACGTTCTGAGCAACTGATTTTTGGTGCATTTCGAGCACCAGGGGCACATGGCTCAAGTGTAGCAAATAACCAGCAGTCAGATAATTCTTTATGTCGATTCTTTTTGTCCAATAGGGTATATTCTGCGTGGTCTCCTTCCCTAAGTTCTCCTCTGTATGCTGTATCATAAGTGCCATCAGGAAAAACTAATACTGCACCTACATAAGGACTTGGCTTATCATTTTTCCTCTCTTCAATAGATTTTTTCATGACATCTACTGCAATTCTCATATATTCTTTGGGGGTTTTGCGTGATTTTTCTTTAACCATAGTATCTCTTTTTTTTCTTATTTCATTTATTCTCATCTTGTTTATTTGCTACTGTATCGTTTCTTAGCATTACCCACAACATCTCACTACACGCATTGCGTATAGCGGGACTATATGTTAAACTATTGTCCGTTTGACAAGTAAATTATCATATAAAATATGGAAAAGCAAGAAATAATAGAGAAATTCAATAAGCAGTTACATATTGAAAATTATTCTGAGTAGGCAATAAGGAATTATTTATCTGTATTAAAGCTATTTTTAGAATGGGTTGAAAGCACAAAAATAGAAAAGGTTACGGATAATGAAATTCAAGGTTATTTGCTCTATTGCAAAACAAAAAAGAAATATTCTTTTTCTTCAATGAAGTAAGTAATTGCTACGATTAGATATTTGTACATAAAAGTATTCAACAAGCCAATTCCAAAAGCATTAGAATGGTCCTCGACATCAGGGGGAAACATGTTGTAAACAGCATTAGAATATTTTTTCTGCAAAGTTTACAGTTATTCACTAATTTATTGATACAATAATAATTTTAAAGAGATAATTTTTCAGAGGAATTAAATGAATTTTAAAATTAATCAGAGTAAAATTCTTTTTACAGGAAAAGTATTCAATTTAAAAGTAGACGAAATTGAATATAATAAAACTCACAATTTAGCTGTAAGAGAAGTAGTAATTCATAAAGGCGGGGCAGTAATTCTTGCCGTTACCAATGAAAATAAAATTATAATGGTGAACCAATTCCGTTATCCATTCCAAAAATATTTGCTTGAACTTCCTGCCGGTAAATTAGATCCTAATGAAAATCCGGAACAATGTGCGGCAAGGGAATTAACCGAAGAAACGGGATTTATAGTCGGTAAAATTCAAAAGCTCGGTTCAATATATACTTCACCGGGTTATTCATCAGAAGAGTTACAAATATTTTTAGCAACCGGTTTAAGTTTCGATAAACCCAATAGAGAAGAAGGTGAAGAAGGGATGGAAGTTTTTCAGCTTACTTTAAATGAAATTGATAATAAAATAAAAAAAGGTGAAATAATTGATGCAAAAACAATTAGCGGTTTATACTTTTATAAAACTTTCTTATTGAGTAATTGATTCCAAATCTATTTTTTGAAGATTTTCAATTTTTTTACCCAAAAACAATTCGGCAACTTCTCTAAATTTATTCGGCAGATCACTCACAAAAAATTCTTTTTCGCCAATAGAATTTGATGGGGATCTTAAAGCCCGCACTTCCAAATATTTTTCAACTTCTTCGGAAGCGGCTATTCCGGAATCGATAAGTGTAACGTTTTTACCTATGACCTCTTGAATAACTTTCGCTAATATCGGATAATGTGTACAGCCAAGTATAAGCGTATCAATTTCCTTTTCACGTAATTCTTTTAAATATTCTTCGGCAATTAATTTTGTTGCGGAATGGTTAATTAATCCTTCTTCTGCAAAGGGCACAAATAGCGGACAAGCTTTTTCATAAATTTTTACTTCATCGGAAAACTTATATAATTCTTTAGAGTAAGCTTTATTATTGATGGTTGCATAAGTACCTATAACACCGATTCTTTTATTTTTTGTTTTTTGTAAAGCCGTTTTAGCACCAGGCTGTATCATACCGATTATTTGAATATCAAAATTTTCCCGTAAGCTGTCTAATGCAACTGACGAAGCGGTATTACAAGCAACTACCAAAACTTTAATATTTTTCCGGATTAAAAACTTAGCATTCTCATTTGCATATTCAATAACCGTTGAGTTAGATTTGCTGCCGTAAGGTACACGAGCCGTATCGCCGAAATAAATAATATTTTCATTCGGCAGATAAGAAGATATTTGTTTTACAACCGTTAAACCTCCCACACCGGAATCGAAAACTCCAATCGGATTATATCTATTCATAAAGTTCAATATTTACTCCTACATTAACTCGGTAAGGGAATCTATTAAAGAAACACGGATAAGTTCATAGTCGTATTGACCAATTTTTTTCCCATCATCGCGCAATACATAAAAAGTATCTACAACATCATCTCCTTTGGTGGAAATTTTTGCTGAATAAATCGATATACCCAATTCATACAATTTTTTTGTTATGTTATACAACAAGCCCAATCTATCGGGAGAAAATACATCTATAATGGTATATTTTTTATGCTCTTCGAACTCAATTTTTATTTTACCTTTTCTTCCGAATAATTTGTTCTCCAATATTTTCCATTTTGACCTTACTTTATTAAATTCTTTTGTTATATGTAACTTTAAATTTGCCGCAAGTTCTATATCTTTTCTAATTTTGTCAAATTTTTCTTTATCAACTTCTTGATGCGTACGGAAATCAGTAACGTTAAAACTGTCTATAATAATACCGTCGGTACGTGTAAATATTCTTGCATCGTGAATATTTAAATCGTTTATGGAAATAGCTCCGCAAAGGCGTGATAAAAGTGAAGGGAAATCATTCGTAATAATTGTAATATTAGTAAAGCCTTCCTGCTGTTTAAAAAACAATGAGAAATTATTCCCTTTTTCTATTTCAAGAACATGCTGATTTATTTCTTCTTGTGAATAAAGGCTCAAGTAACCAAGATCGTTTATAGACTCAACATGCTTTTTAACAGCTTTATTTTTATCGTTATTAATTTGACTCATAGTTTTAGCGGCATTTTCAAGAAGGAGTGTTTCGCCGGAAATATTTTCTAAAAGCATCGTTTTAATTTTACTGTATAGTTCATAAAGCAGATCGCTTTTCCATTGTGTCCAAACCACGGGACTTACAGCGGAAAGGTCGGCATAAGTTAATAAATAAAGATAGCTCAATATTTCTATTGTGGGAGCAATTGTCAAAAAATTATCTAATGTAGCAGGGTCATTTAAGTTTCTTCGAAAGGCCGTTTGCTCCATATCCAAATGATGCTTTACTAAACGCTGTACTAAATAATTTTCTTCGAGGCTGTATCCAAGTCTATTCATTAAACTATCAACAATTTCGGCTCCAATTATTTCATGCCCTACAAGACTAATCGGTTTTCCGATATCATGAAACAAAACCGAAAGATAAAGCAAATCTTTACGCTTGATACCGTCGAAAAGTCTGCTGATAAAACAATCTTGATCTTTTAACGATTCCAAATTTCTTATAGCAATTATTGTGTGTTCATCGGCGGTATAACAATGATAAACACCAGGCTGAAAGAAACCTATTAAATCTTTGAATTCAGGAATTAACAATCCCAAAAGCTCCAGTTCATTCATAACTGAAATTGTAACGCCTATATTTTGCGGAAGGTTCAAAATTTCTCTAAAAAAAACCGATGATTTGGTTTCTATTCTTTCAATGTTTTCTATCTGATGAGTTCTTTCAATAATTTTTGATCTAAGATTATGATCAAATATGGCATTGTGCAAAGCGCGGTAATAAAAAGTACGGATTATATCGGATAAGCTTAACTTGAATTCGTGTGTAAGTGAAATAACATTGCCCTTAATAGAAAAATCTTCATCCAAAGGAATTATCAAATGGTCTGAAATAGGCTCCTCTATTTCTTTTTGATACCGTTTAATCATTGTATGGCTAAACCGATGAATAATGCCGGTAGCATTAAAATATTTTGACATAAAATTTTTCCACGCATCGCTGCCATAATGAAGTTTATTAGCCACTAATTCTTGAAGAGAAAATTCTAATCTGTCATTTTTACGTTTGCTTATAATATGAAGAGCGTTGCGTGCGGCAAGTAAAAAGCTATAACTATCTAATATAGATGTTATTTCCCGTGATGAGATTATCTCCTTTTCTTTTAAAATACTTAAAAATCGTTGAACGGATGTTATTTCATTCTGATCGGTAAAGAGCAAATTATGTTTAATTGAATATATCCATTCGACAGCTTGTAAATCCCTAAGACCGCCGGCAGTATATTTTATGCTTGGTTCAAGCACTTTGGGAGAATCTCCGTATTTTAAATGTCTTTTTTCAATATCTTCAATAAATTGTAAAATAAGTTTTTTGCGCTCTTTTTCTCCCAATATATTGAATAGTTTTTTATTCCATTCTTGATATATGTTTTTATTCCCTGCTATAAATCGAGTTTCAAAAAACTGTGTGAACGTATGTAAATCTTCATTCAAAAATTTTTCAATATCGGAAAACTTCTTGACCGTATGAGAAACTTCTATGCCTATGTCCCACAACTGAGTAATAATAGCATTAATATCTTCTTCTTGTCCTTGTAATTTATGAAGAAGGAACATAATATCGATATCTGAATATGGAGATAATTCTCTTCTGCTAAAGCTTCCTGAAGCAACTATTGCAAAGTCTATTTTCTTTTTGCCAATAACACGAATTATAAATTCTTCGATAAGCAAACTATAATTAATACAAAAATTAAAAGAATTTTTAACCGTAATATTCCTTTTAAGCAATGTTGCCCGTAAGTTTTGAAATTCTTTTTTTAATTCGATAATATCTGTCATAATAAAATTCTTTTTTAGTTTGCCTGCTTTTAAATATTAATTAAAACTTAACTGTTAAAAAAGGGTTTCTAAATAATTAGAAACCCTTTAAACAAAAAGAAAGTAAAATTATAATCTTTCGAAACGTCCTTGGAAAAACCTTAAATATTTCGGTTCATAAGTCATTTTCAATCCCTTTATTTTTTTACGTTCCTGATAAACCGATGCAATAGATTCCACAGTTACATCAATATGTGCTTGTGTATAAACACGTCTCGGAAATGTTAATCGAACCAATTCAAGTTTCGGATGATGATTTTTACCTGTTTTTAGATCACGTCCGGCAGACACAATACCTCTTTCCATACTACGAACGCCCGAGTCGATATAAATTTCGGCGGTTAGTGTTTGTGCAGGAAAATCATCTTGTTTAATATGACGTAAAAACTTTTTAGCATTAAGAAATATCGCATGCCCGCCGAAAGGTTTTACCATTGGGACACCATATTCGTCTAATTTTTTGCCGCAATATTCAACTTGTCCTACGCGTGCTTTAATATTATCGAAATCAACCATCTCTTCTATTCCGCGTGCCATTGCTTCCATATCTCTTCCGGCCAAACCTCCGTAAGTGTGTAAACCTTCATAAATAACAACCATATTTCTTGCAGCTTGAAAAACTTTTTTGCTTCTCATTGTCATAAAACCGCCTATATTAACCATTAAATCTTTCTTAGCACTAACCCACATACCGTCAAAATAAGAAACCATTTCTTTTAATATTTGAGCAATCGTCTTTTTTTCATATCCTTTTTCTCTAACTTTGATAAAGTAAGCATTTTCGCAAGCACGTGTAGCATCGAACCAAAGTTCAATTTTATATTTTTTGCAAAGTTTGCTTACCTCTTTTAAATTTTCCATCGAAAAAGGTTGACCGCCGGCCATATTTACCGGACCTGCCATACTTACATAAGGAATTTTCTTTGCGCCTACTTCTTTAATCAGGTCTTCTAATTTTTGTAGATCGATATTGCCTTTAAAGGGGTATTCGTTTTCAGGTTGATGAGCTTCATCTATAATAACATCAATAAAAGTACCGCCGGCAAGTTCTTGATGAAGTTTAGTTGTTGTAAAATACATATTGCCGGGTATATAATCGCCCTTTTTAATTAGGATTTGGGAAATTATATGTTCTGCGGCCCTGCCTTGATGAGTGGGAACGAAATAGGGCATACCGTAGTATTTTTTTACATTATCCCATAAATAATAGAAATTCTTGCTTCCTGCATAAGCTTCGTCACCAATCATCATACCGGCCCATTGATTATCACTCATTGCATTTGTACCGCTGTCGGTTAGTAAGTCAATATAAACATCTTCGGATCTAAGTAAAAATGTATTATATCCCGCTGTTTTCATAGCTTTCTCTCTGTGTTCTCTCGTAGTCATTTTAATAGGTTCAACTACTTTAATTTTAAAAGGTTCCGCCCAACTTCTTCTAATCACTTTTTTCTTTGCCATCTTTTCACCTTGTTTAATTTGGAAAATAAATAATTTTTTTGATAAATTAATTTGTAAAAATTATTCAGTCTCATTTTTGTTTTTTATATTCTGCAATAATTACAGATGATATTCCGCCGCGGACATTAAATTCCGCCGTAACTTTCATTTCTCTCGGTTTACAAACTTTAACCAAATCATCTAAAATTTTGTTTGTTACACTTTCAAAATATATGCCGTCATTTCTATAAGAATTAAGATAGAACTTATACGATTTTAATTCAATACATAATTTATCGGGAATATATTCTAATATCATTGTAGCAAAATCGGGCTGACCGGTTTTAGGACATAAAGATGTAAATTCCGGTGCAGTATGTATTATTCTATAATCACGATTTGCATATTGATTTTCAAAAGTTTCCAGTATTGTTATTTTATCATTCATAATAATTACCTCATTGCTTCCTATAGTTAATTAAATATATTTTGGTCTAATAACATAAGGGATAGGATCTTCGATACCTAATTTTTGGAAAGCTCTTAATCTTAGTGCACAGCTATCGCAAATTCCACAAGCTTTATCTTCGTTTTGATAACACGACCACGTTAAATTTAACGGTGCATTTAATTCCAATCCTTTTGAAATTATTTCGGTTTTGTTTAAATAAATTATGGGAGTTTCAATTTTTATTTTAGTTTCAGGTTTGGTCCCTTTATCAATTAATTGATTGAATGCATCAAAAAATTCCGGTCGGCAATCGGGATAACCTGAAGAATCTTCATAAACCGCACCGATAAATACAGCGCTTACTCCAAGTACTTCACCCCAGCTTACACAAGCTGTTAGAATATTTGCATTACGAAAAGGCACATAAGAAGAAGGTATATTTTTGTTTTGTAAATCCGCTTTTGAAACTTTTATGTTCAGGTCTGTTAGTGAAGAGCCGCCGATTTTGGCTAAGTGTGTATAATCGATAATTAACCGTTTTTGAACGTTATAAAAATCAGCTATATCATTAAAAGCTTTTAATTCCCTTTTTTCCGTTCTTTGACCGTAATTAATATGTGCTAACGCCAACTCATAATTTTGTGATGCTATGGCTGCAGTAACACAACTATCCATCCCTCCGCTTAATGCAACAACTGCTAATTTATTTTTTTTCATAAAGTTAAATCACAATTTACAGACTGAAAAAATAGTAAAATCAAATCACAAAAAGAAAAACTGAAAATAAATACAGTGATTCGGAGTCAAATATTTTGTAACACAGAATATTATTCTGTGCTACGCATATTTTGCTAAATTTAACCGGAAAAATATTTTTCTTAACTGGTGTAATCAATTGTTTTTATTGATTTTAATTTTATTCCCGAATTGCTGTTAAATTTCCTCTTTTTTGCAATAATTTTACTGAGGTTTGAAAACAGCTGTAGAACTATTAAATTATTCATATCAAAGGATAATCTTTTCGGCTGAGCAAATAAATAATTTAGAAAGTAGAATATCCGAACCATTTCGAAAATAAGTTAAATGCAGTCTTTATAATTGCCGGAATAATATTAAAATTTTCGCTTATGAAGTTTTCATTTAACAAAATTAAAATTCCGTCAACTTCATTTAAATTGTCTAATTGAATTTCTAATTTCAGTTTTTGTAAAAGTTTATCGTTCATATTTTTTACGCTCACTCCATATTAGCGGGATATTTATATCAAGTTTGTCCACACATAACCCACTTACAAATAACCGGTGTCCCAAAACTGCAATGCCAACCTATTGCACACACTTTAAGATTTAGCAACTGGTGCGTAACTTTCATTGCACGCGCCGGCTGCAACAATTTAGTTTATTATTAACTTGGCATATTTATAATAGGAGATTAGTTTAATATTTTGTATATTTAGA
>CAZXJG010000094.1:0-8379 GCA_964640985.1 uncultured Melioribacteraceae bacterium
ATTTTTAGCAGCATCAAATATTAGGGACTATAGTCGTGTTCAATTATTAGTAGAAGTAATATTACGATTTCATAGAATTTTAAGTGAGCGGGATAAGAAAAAATACAATGAGTTATTCTCACGCTATATAAAGAAGACATCGCACAAATTCATATATGATTTAGAGCGAAGTAAACTACCAAAAGAGTTAGAGAAATTAGGTTTAATTTATCGGGGAATATTGGATAATTTCAAGAAAAACTATGGTGATAGAGAAATATATAAAATAGTTGAGAGAGTATTTGGGGAACATTATAGGACAGATAATAAGATAGTCATAGTAAAAGACACGAAACAATTGCATAGTGGAATACTTCAGTCGCCCGATGATAGAGAAGCAACATATCGGAAGAAAGACACACAGAAAAGCAAAGGTCAAGTAATAAATCTAACAGAGACTGCACATCCTGATAATGAGTTGAACTTAATAAATGATATCGCAGTAGAGAAGAATAATACAAGCGACGAAAAGATATTAAATAACCGGATAGAAAAGATAAAAGAAAAGACACCTGATTTATCAGAGTTACATACAGATGGAGCCTTTGGCAGCGAAGCCAATGACAAAAAGATGAAAGAATTGGGTATAAATCATATACAAACAGCGGTAAAGGGACGGAAAGCAGAAGTAGAAATGAAGATAGAAAAAGAAGGTAACGAAAACTACAAAGTCTCGTGCCCAAACCAACAAGTAACTTCAGCGAAAACACGAAAGCGAAACAAAGCAGTTTTTGATATGACCATTTGTCTATCTTGCCACTTAAAAGAAAGTTGTAAAACCCAGATACAGAAACAAGAAAGTCAAAGAGTATTTTACTTTACGGAAGAAGACTTTTTGAAAAACAAGCGACGTATAGCGATAAGAAAACTTCCTATAGAGAGGCGGAAAATCAGACCGAATGTAGAAGCAACGGTAAATGAATTTAGACAAGAGATGAACCATAAAGGGAAGTTAAAAGTTCGTGGGGCGTTTAAGACAGAAGTTTATGCTTACACAAGGGGAATCGGGATCAACTTTGGAAGAATATTCCGCTATTTGAAGAAAAAGGATAGACTCTTATGGCAAATGGGCATTTTTATTACCTTAATAAAAATTATTTGCGGCATATTCAAAAAAATGACGCGGAAAATTAGAATTCTTACTTATTCAGCTTCATTTAGTTAAAATGTTGAAAATGAAGTGATAGATTTTATTTCTGTCATAGGAATTTCTTTTTCGTGAAAAATTAGTTTTTTAAGGGAACTCATACATGTCCCAGCTTGTCCCGAGCATTTTATCGGGACTCTTTTTGCGGGAAAAAACAAGGATTTAGCTGACGATACTATAGAGGAGCATTTCTTTTATTGGTTTATAATTTTACAGCGATATTTTCATTCCTCCTGCCTGGTAACTTGCTATATTGCAGAAACTCTATCATAAAATTGAAGAATATAGAACCCGAATCAAATTACAAATTTTTGATAATCTTTCCCTTGGGATATTCTATCATATAAATAAACTTTAACTTTTTCAATGACGAAGGGCTCAAATTCAAATTCCATTGTAAGAGTCCCGTTTTTTCATCATACTTTGCCCCTGATTTTTCTTTTAGAAAAACTTCAATATCTTCATTTTTAGAAATTGGGATTTGGTCTTCAACAACTATCTTTATACTTGTTGTTTTGTTATTTTTTACAAGTATTTCGTAACCGAATGTTCTTTCAACATTGCTGCTGAGGAATTTTTTCTCGGTAAAGTCTTTCAACAATTTCCTTTTTACTATAATATTTTGGTCTCTGCCTAAAGAAATAATTAACGAATCGTTGGCTGTAAAAGGATTGATGAATGTTTTGCCGACATAAGAATTTTCGAAATAGATATTAGCATTGCCGGGCAGCAAATTATAACTACTCCAATTTGAAAGGGTAGTTATTAAAAATGCGTTTTTATCTAACTTAGGTATACTTAAATATTCATATTTTGCAGGCAATTCGTATTTTTTTATCGAAACAAGATGCACTTTCCCATCCGGCGGAATACTATAACGAATGGAAGGGGTAAATTCCGCAGCCATTTGTGTTTGAATTGTTTTAGTATAATTGCTTAAATTTTTCGTTTCTACTTTTGCACTTGATATTTCTGCCGCAGGTGAAAAGGCATTTGATTTAAATAATCTTCTTCTACTGTGCAGTGTATAAAAATTAATAAACCACGGATAAAGTACCGGTGCATTATTATTAACAATTGGATTTCGAGTTGAAAGAATTATGCTGACATTTTCCCAATTTATTCCGGTATTTTGCCAAACAGCGCCTTTATAATAAAGAGCCGCTTTAGAATTTATGTTTTTCACTCTGATATCATAATCCGGTTTCCAACCGGCATTGTAAGTCAAATATGTCAATCTTAATTGCAGCATTGTTGATTGCTGCGCCGAAACGGTAACTATTATTTCATTTACCGGTTTCTGCTTTTGGTTATTCAGTTCCTTCAACTGTTTACTCAGAGCATCAATCATTCTTTTTAACTTCAATTCTTTCGTTTTGAACACTAACATTTTATCTTTCAATTTCGGTAATGTGCTTTCATAAAATTTTACCATCTTTTTTAGTTCATTTATTTTTTGATATGAATTTTTTCCGCCGATAATTTTGTTTGATGTTATTAAATCAACTTCTAAAGCTAATACCTGTAATTTATTTTGAAGTTTTGCTTTTGAATATTTTAATATTTTTAATGAGTCTTCTAATTGCCTTACCCTTACCGATTTTTCTGCCGGTTTTAAGTAGTTAAACCTTTTTGTTACGGAAAGTATAATTGCTTTCCCTTGAGCTGAAATATTTATACTATTTTCATTGATATTGGAAGATAGATTTGAAAGGATAACATTGGATATCCCTTTTTGTAATTTAACATTTGCTATATGTGTTAATTCTGCTCCTGAAATGAAAACTTTTACACTAATTAATTTCTGTTTTGCTGCAATATAATTTTCAGCATACAGCGAAACGCTAAATATAAATAAAAACAATAAGACAAGAATTTTCTTATTCATTATTTAACCCTTGAATTTATTAATTAAAATTTGAATATTTTTATATTTCGTTTTCATTATTGTTTAAGTAATTTAAAAATATAAAATTGATGCTTGAACTATAAGTTAATAAATAATCATGCCTTTTTCATTATTTAATCTATTCGAATTGTGCAGTTAAAATTAAAAATATTAGAATAACTATCGATAATTAATGAGAATAACTGTTATTTAGCACGAAGGAATGTTATAAAAATAATATTTCTATTTTAAATCATTTAAATTAAAGTAAAACTTTTTAAAATTGGAAAAGCAATGACAAGAATTTTAATTATTAATAAAGATCTTAATACTATTACCTCGATACGTAAAATTATCAAAAATAATTTACCCGCATCCCAAATAATTACCGTTAGTTCCGAAAGTAAAATATTGGAAAAAGCACAAAAAGATATTCCCGATATAATTATTCTTTTTATAAACGGAGAAGATAACAGTACAATAGAACTAATGAAAAAATTTAGAAATGCTGTTTTACTAAAAAAAATTCCAATTTTATTACTTTCATCAATTCAAAATGATTCAAAAAACAGAGTAAAATTTTACAAATTGGGTGCTGAAGTAATTTTACCTTTTCCCTTAGAAGAAAGTGAGCTTATTGCCCAAATTAAATTATTAAAAAGAATAAAAACCACTGAAGAAAAATTACGTTTCGAGAAAGACAGATTAGAAAAATTATGGATCCAACGGATAAATAAATTATCGGATAATGAAAAGAAATACAGGAAATTATTTCAAACCTCGAATGAAGCAATTATTATCCATGATTTAAAAGGACAAATAGTAGAAACAAATAAACAAGCTCAAATTCTTCTTGGTTATAAAAAAGATGAATTTTATAAGATACATCTTAACAACCTGCATCCGGATAACGTTATAAAATCTTTAAGAAATTTTATTAGAGCAGTTAGAGAAAAAGGTTCTTTAAAATTTGAAATCGATTTTCAAAAAAAGAACGGTGCAATTTTTCCTGCGGAAGTAACCACGAAGTTTCTTTCTGTTGACAAAAAAAAAGTTGTACTTGCAACAATAAGAGATATTGGTAAACAAAAGAAATATGAAGCTAAGATCAGGGAAAGTGAGTTAAAATATAGGCAGCTATTTGAAGAAAACTTAGCCGGAGTTTTCGAATCGACTCTGACAGGGAAAATATTAAATTGTAATAATGCATTTGCAAATGTTTTCGGGTACAAATCGGCTAAATCCTTGATAGGGAAAAATGCACGAATGTTTTATGAATCACCGGGACAAAGACAAAAATTTGTTGCAGAACTCAAGAAAGAAAAAGCGGTTTTTGCAGATGAATTTCCGCTGCGTACAAAAAACGGTAAAAAGATTTGGATAATTGAAGACACATATTTAAGTGGAGCGGGTACTATCAGAGGTACTATTTTAGATGTAACAAAGTTGGTTAAAGGAAGTATTACTCTGAAGAAGGAAAAAGAAAAAGCAGAAAGATATTTAAAAATTGCAAAGGTTATGTTTGTTGCCTTAGATAAAAAAGGCATCGTAACAATGATTAATAAAAAAGGATGTGAAATTTTAGGCTACAACGAAGATGAATTAATCGGTAAAAATTGGTTTGATATTGTAGTTCCCCCTTCTGAAAAAGTAAAAGTAAGAAAAATATTTAACAAAATAATAAGAGGAAAATCAAACATTTTTGAATACTATGAGAATTGCTTGGTAACTAAAAATAGTGAAAAGAAAATTATTGCCTTCCAAAATACGCTTCTTAAAAATGAAGACGATGAAATAATAGGTACGCTTTCATCGGGAGAAGATATTACGAAACAACGGGAAGCGAAAAATTTACTTAAAAAATCGAATCGTGCTTTTAAAATGTTAAGTGATTGCAATCAAATCCTTCTGCGTGCCGATGATGAAAAAAACTTAATAAATGAAATCTGTAAAGTAATTGTAGAACAAGGCGGATATCGTTTTAGCTGGATAGGCTATGTTAAACACGACAAACGAAAGTCGGTTATACCAATAGCATCTTACGGCTTGGGAAAAGAATATTTAAAAACACTTAATATAACTTGGGCAAATTCCAAAAGTGGGAAAGGACCTACAGGAACGGCAATTAGAACGGGTAAACCTTCTATTATTAAAAATATTACTACAGATCCGAAATTTTCCGTGTGGCGTAAAGAAGCATTAAAAAACAATTTTGCCTCATCAATTGCACTACCATTGATTTCTGAAAATAAAGTTTTTGGAACACTAAATATTTATTCTTCCGAACCGGATTCATTTAAAGACGAGGAATTTAAATTACTTTCGGAATTATCACGTGATTTAGCCTTCGGAATTACTGTTATAAGAAATGCCGATAAAAAAAGAAAAGTTGAAATGGAATTGCGTGAAAGTGAAAGCAAATTTAAACAATTAGCCGAAAATATTAATGAAATATTTTTCTTAAGTGATCCCGATAAAAAAAAGATGCTTTATATTAGTCCGGCTTTTGAAAAAATATGGGGACAAAGTGTTGAAAGTTTATATAAATCGCCGACATCTTTTGCCGATTTGGTATACCCTGACGACAAAGCTAAGATACAGACGGCTTTAAATGACCAAGCAAAAGGTGTCGAAGTTAACATTGAATTCAGGATCGTTAAAAAAGACGGGTCAATTCGCTGGATAAATACGCGAGCATATCCGGTTTTTAATAAGGATGGTAAATTATACCGTATAGCAGGAGTTTCTACCGACATAACAGAAAAAAAGACAACTGAAATAGCACTTAAAGAAAGTGAAGAAAGATTTAAGAATCTGATAAGTCTTTCACCGGTTGGAATTGTAATATTACAGAATAATAAAATTATTTTTGCTAATCAATCTTTTTTAGAATCCTTTGAATATTCTTCTTTTGAAGAAGTAATTGGTCTGTCAATAATAGATTTTATTCATCCCGATTTTAAAGAAATTGCTGAAGAACGGTTAAAGAGATTATCCCACTATAGTAGTAAAGTAAAATGGCTCGAAGAAGTATTTATCACTAAGAAAAATAATATTAGAAATGTTTTGGTTTTCGGTCAAGCTTCAACTTACAGAGGGAAGCCCGCCATACAAGGTTATATTTATGATATTACCGAACGTAGAAAAGCTCAAAAAGAATTAAGAGAATCTGAACAGAAATTTAGAACTTTGTTCAACGAGGTTCCTATTGGTATTACCGTTACGTCGATTAACGGTAAAATAATCATGGCTAATGAAGTATTCCAAAGAACAATCGGCTATTCTCTTGAAGAACTAAATAATATTAATGCACGTAAATTATATGCTGAACCAAATGAAAGAAAAAGATACATAAAAACATTTAAATCCAATAGATTTGTTCGCAATTATCTCTTAAAACTAAAAAAGAAAGATGGTACAACATATTTTGCAAATTTAAATGCCGTACCAATTAGGTTAAACGGAATTGATTATATTTTAACCGTTTCCGAAGATATTACGGAAAAAAGAAAAGTCGAAGAAAGAATTAGACAGTTATCTCGTTCGGTTGAACAAAGTCCTACTTTAGTAGTAATTACAGATTATGATGGAAATATTCAATATATCAATCCGAAAGTAACGGAAGTTACGGGTTACACAAGTGAGGAATTAATTGGTAAGAACCCTCGTATTTATCAGTCGGGTATAACACCAACGGAAAAATACCGTGATTTATGGGAAACGATAAAATCAGGAGGTGTGTGGAAAGGCGAATTGTTAAATAGAAAGAAAAACGGTGAATTATATTGGGAATATGCAATTATTACTTCAATTAAAAATGAGGAAGGCAAAATAACTCATTTTTTGGCGCTTAATGAAGATATTACTGATAAAAAAAGAATAAAAGATGAACTTATACGGGCAAAGGAAGAAGCTGTTAAAGCTGATAAATTAAAATCCGAATTTCTTGCACAAATGTCTCACGAAATCAGATCTCCACTTAATGTAATGATAAATTTTAGCTCGCTGCTAAAAGAAAATCTATCGGACGAAAAAATTGACGAGTATCAGGATATTTTTAACAGTATTGAAAATTCCGGCAGAAGAATTATTAGAACTGTAGATTCAATTTTAAATATGTCCGAATTACAATCGGGAACTTATGACTATAAAAAGACAAAAATTGATCTGGACAAAAAGATTTTAAGCGATATTTACAGACAATATAAGGGCTATGCCGATAATAAAGGGATAAAGCTGATTTATAATAATAAAATATTAAATACCGAGATTTATGCCGATGAATATAGCGTTTATCAGATATTTGTCAATTTGGTTGATAATGCAATTAAATATACTCATCAAGGTAGTGTTGAAATAATAATGGATAGAGACGAAAATAAAAAAATCAGAGTTCGTGTAAAAGATACGGGGATTGGAATTGCAAAAGAATTTTTACCTGTTTTATTTGAAGCTTTCCGACAAGAGGAACAAGGTTATACTCGAAGTTTTGAAGGCAACGGACTCGGATTAGCTTTAGTTAAAAGATATTGTGCATTAAACAATGCTGCTATAACGGTTGAAAGTAAAAAGGGGAAGGGCACTCAATTTACCGTTGTATTTAAGGATAAAACTTAGATATAATCACGCTAATTTTGTATGTTCTATAGACCAATCAAGAATTTAGGGGAATTTAAAATGCGCAAGCTATCATTAATTTTAATTTTTACTTTTTTCATTACAACAAATTTCATCTACGGCAAATCGTCAATAAAACCGGAAGCAGAAAATTCATCCGGTAATAAATATTCCGAATTAATTAACAAATTACCGCAGGGCGTTTCAATTTACCGCCTTGATAACGGAATTCAAGTATTATTAATTGAAAAACCTGCTTCTCCTATGGTAGGTATTAATACCGTTGTTAAAGTCGGTTCGGCTTACGAAACTTTTGCCACAAGCGGTATGAGTCACATGTTGGAACATTTACTTTTTAACGGTACTAATTCGATGACACAAAAACAATTATATGATGCGGTAGATAAAATCGGCGGATATAATAATGCAAATACTTCGGAATATTATACTAATTTTATGATGGTTACACCTGCAGATAATATTGAAGCAGGTATGAAAATTCAAGCTGATATGTTATTTCATTCGACTTTACCGAAAAAGAAATTTAAAAAAGAAAAGAAAATTGTTTTAGAAGAAATTGCAAAAACTTTGGCAAATCCGGATGCACAAGTTCAACGGAATGTAAATTTAATTTTATTTAAAGGTCAGCCTACCATCCTTAATCCCTACTTTGACGGTTGACCCCTCC